>JBKJMP010000533.1:0-5206 GCA_046596395.1 Gemmatimonadaceae bacterium | reverse complement strand
GACGAGAGGACGAGAGGACGAGAGGACGAGAGGACGAGAGGACGAGAGGACGCGGGGAAAACCAAAACGGTCGCGATGCCTGAGTAGCGCCGCGACCGTGTGGCAGTTCCTTGCCAGTTCTCTCGTCCTCTCGTCCTCTCGTCCCGTCGGTTCTCAGTTCTCGGTTCTCGGTTCTCGGTCTCAGGGGGCTATCCGAACCGCCAACTGCGCCTTGAATCCCGTGAAGTCCGCATGCGTCGGCGTGCTTTTCGCGGTCACCGTCGCGAGCTGGCCGAACGTGTAGCCCACGCTTGGATACGCCGCCAGCCGGCCGATACCGAGCCGCGTGCGGATCGCCGCTGTGCCGAGGTAGCTGTGGGCCGCGCGATCCGCCGTCGCACCGCCGGCGGCGGTCGAGGGCAGCACGTTCTGGTACCAGTGCCGTCCCTCGATGCTTGGCTCCACCATCGTGCCCAGCATGTTCAACGCGACGCCGAGGTACGCGTTCGCGATGTTCTCGCGCCCCGACGGATCGCCCGACGCGTACGTGCCCGAGTTGCGGAACACGTCATACGCGGCGAGCGTGATATCCGCACCCCCGATCGACTGCGCGAGCACGCCCTGCGCGATGATGCGATTGCCTGTGTTGTAGACCGATCCGCCCGCATCGTCATCGCCGAACGCCGAGTACGTGACGCCAAGCGTCAATCGGCCCTGGCGCACCGGGCGGTCGATGCCGATGCGTGCGCGATACTCGTCGCCCGGCTGGAAAGCCAGCGTCGGCCCGTCGGTGATGAACGGCTGGTAGGCCTGCGACCGCCGCACCGCGCCGCCGATGCCGACGTTCCAGCTGCCGAAAGGCCGCGCGATCGCGATGCCCCCCGTCAGCGCGAGCCCGGTGCCCATGTTCGAGATCGGGAACGCCAGGAAGTCGCTCCCGATGCGGCCGGCGGCGGTGAGCTGGTCCAGCGTCACTTCGGACACGCCGGTTGGGAGGTTCACACCGCCCGTGATCACCACGAAGTCGCTACCGAGCGTGAGGTTGCCGCGCAGCTGCGTGTCGGTGGGGCCGTTGATCTCGCTCACGGCGTCCCCCGTCTTGGCGCGCGCACGTGCGTACGCGGTGCCGACGTCGAACGTGAAGCGCGATCCAAAGGGGATCGTCACGAACACCGGGATGGCCAGCTCGGAGATCGTCTCGTTGTTCGGCGCCTTGATCTGGTACTGCACGAACTGCGGCGCGAGGCGAAGCTCGGTGTCGAAGATCGACTGGGCACCGAGCGATGGCGCCGCGACGATCGCGAGCGCGAGGGGAAGGAGTCTACGCATTGGCGGCCTCATGGCGTCCGGGGGCGCGTGATGACGATGGTGACCTTGGCCGTGCCGGTCGAGGGATTGTCGGCGCCGGTGCCCGCCGAAACGGCGTCACGCTGGCCGGGGTTGGACGTCGCGCCGCCCCCGCCACTCGTGGCGCCGCCCGTGGCCGCGCCGCTGGGTGACGGATTGAGATCGGCAGCCGCGGTCTGTGCTGTTGATCCCAGTCCCGTGGAGCCACCAGTCGCGGACGCCGCAGTCCCCTGCTGCACGGCCTGCGAAACCACCGCGCCTTCCGTTGTCCCCTGCAAGCTCGTCTCTACGGATGCTGCCGTCACCTCGGCGCCGGCTGCAGCCGCCGTCACTTCGGCACTTTTCTGCTGCGCCTGGTTGAAGGACGGGTCGATTCGCGTCGCCTCGTTGAAGAAGCGGCTCGCGTCGTCATAACGTCCCTCGTCCTCAGCACGCAGTCCACGGCTGTACGCCATGAATGCCGCGAGCGATCGCGTGGGACGCTGCTCGATGAGGTTGCGCTCCGCGGGAGTGAGCGTAACGCCGAGCTGCGAGAACAAGTCCATCGCGATGCGCTTCTCGATGTCGAAGATCTGCGAGAGCACGTCGGTGTTCTGCGCGTTGCCGCGAATCTCGCTCGTCGGCACGTCGATGACCGCCGCGTCCACCCGAATGTTGTCGCCGGCGAGCTGGTTGATCGAGCCCGTCACCACGCGGCCGGCGCGAACGAGCCGACCTGCGCGGACATTGGACGCAGCATCCGTCGCGCCAGTCTGCTGCAGCCGGATTTCGTCAACCAGCGCCTGCATGCGTGCGCGCTCCACCAGCTGCAGTTGCGACGACCGCGCGAGATCGGTGGTGAGCAGCTCCGCGAAGCCGCGCTCGAGGGCGCGCAGCGACGTATCGGCGCCGGAGAAGCGAAGCGGCAGCACGGCGACCGTCCGCGGCGACGCCGGCTGGCCCGCCATCGACGCTTCCTGTGCCACCGCGCTCTTCGCGTCGGCCGCGATCTCCTTGCGCGTGAGGTCCGCGAGCTTCGACTGCAATTGGCCGCGGACCCGGCTCGTCCGCCCGTACTTGATGTACGACGAGTACGCCGTCTTCGCGGCCGACAGGTCGTTCATCGCCTCCGCCGTGAGGCCGAGGTAGAGAGCCGTCGTGCCGTCCCGCGGGTCGAGCTTGATCGACTCGTCGAGCGCCACGCGCGCCTCGGGCAGGCGATTCGCCTTGAAGTAGGCGATGCCGAGCGAACGGTGCACCGCAGCCGACGTCGGGCTCTTCTTCTGCTGCGACTCGAGGCGGGCGATGGAATCCCCCGCGCTCATGGTGGCCGTCGCACATCCGGCGAGGCTGGCGATGAGCAGGGTGCTGATGAGAGTCTTCAACATACGCAACAACCGCCTCCTAGCGGTCCGGGTCCAGCATGTCTTCAAAGCGCATCCATTGCGCATAGAAGTACAGATCGACGTAACCCGTGCCCCCGTTGCGATTCTTTCGCACGAGCAGCTCGGTCGCGCCCTCGATGCCTCGGGCGCTATCGTACATCCCTTCGCGGAACAACGCGAGTACCACATCAGCCCGTTCCTTCACCGCGCCCTGGGCTCCGAAGTCATCCAGGACCGGCCGGCGGTCGTCCCGTGCCGCCAGTCCCGGTAGCGGACTGGTGACCAGGACGGCCACGCGGGCGCCCAGCGCGAGCTGCTTGAGTCCGCGAATTGCCGTCGCCGATTCCTCCTCAGTCTCACGCAGCCCGGGCAGCAACGCGTGCAGCCCGTCGACCACCACGAGCTCCATTCCCCGCAATGCCGAGATCTCCTCGCCGATGGCGTTCACGCCGCCGGCGGGTGCCCGCTCGATGATGGGCAACTCGTCGCGGAGCCGCACCGCTGCCGCGCCCACGCTCGTCCGGGTCACTTCGCCGAGCGTGCCCCGCCGGAGATCGTCCACCCGGGTGCGTCCCTCGATCGCCAGCGCCCGCTCGAGCACGCGCTCGGGGAGCATCTCGCCAGAATAGAAGAGGGTGTCCCGCTGCTGGCCGGCGACACGAAGCGCGATCGCGAGGGCAAAGGCGCTCTTGCCACTGCCCACGTCGCCCCCGAGGACGACGAGATCGCCCCGGCGAAACCCGCCGCCGAGGAGCTTGTCGAGGCTCGGGAACCCCGATGGCACCGTGTCGGCTGGCGCGGCGCCATCGGCGACGGCGTCAACGCGACCGAGTAGTTGCGAAAGGGGGGAGATGTCAGCGCCGCGCGGCATTGGCCCATTATAGGGTCCGGCTATCGAGGTGAGCAATGATCGGAGTCACATGTGTACACGGGCGACGGGTGCTCCCAGTCTCAGCGCCGGAGCGCCGTTGCGAGGGTCTCGAGCTCTCCACGCGACGGTGCATCGAGGTATCCGGCCGCTGCGCATGCCAGGAGCGCGAGCTCGTGGCCCACGTCGGCAGCGGTTCCGTCGGCGCTCCGTTCGGTACAGTGCGTGGCCGGCATCTTCACGGTGACAGGGAGGGCAAGGGTGGCAAGCCACGCCCGGGCGCCAGCGCTTCGCGCGACGCGGCCAGCAGCGTCGTAGTCCGCCGCCGCGACATTCACACAATCCGCCGCGAGACGCGCCGTTACGAAGCATGCGAGTGCCACCTCGCGCGCGCCGCCAATGGGGGCCCGCCCCGCGAGGTTGGCCATGTGCCGGAACCGGAAGACCGGAGCGGCGAGTGCGTAGGGCGGAAGGGTGGGGGGCACGGAGCAAATGTGGTGGGCGCGCGCACCTGCGGCCAGCGCGAACTCCGCTCGACGTGGCGCGCCCCATAGTGCCGGGCTACGTTTGGGCATGCCTCTTCAGGTCAAGGCCGTCCTCTGGGTCGACGACGAGGCGGAACTGCTCGAGCCGCACTGCATCTTCTTGCGTGACAAGGGGTTCGAGGTCGTGACGGCCACCAATGCCGACGACGCCGCAGAGCTTGTCCGCCGCCGCCCCTTCGATCTGGTTCTCCTCGACGAGCAGATGCCCGGCACCCGCGGGCTCGAAGCCCTCCGCGAGCTCCGCGAGATCGAGCCGAACATCCAGGTCGTGATGGTCACCAAGAGCGAGGAGGACACGACCCTCAACGAGGCGCTCGGCAAGAATATCGGGGGTTACCTGGTCAAGCCGGTTACTCCTCGGCAGGTCTATGCCATGGTCGCTCGCCTCCTGGACGGTCCCCGCATCCGGCAACAGGCCATCGCCCGCGCATTCGTGGACCGCTTTCGGGCCATGCAGGGCGAATCGCCACGCGAGCTCGAGTGGCGCGGGTGGATCGACCGGTACCTCGAAATGGTGCAGTGGGACCTCGACCTCACCGCGGCGAACGAGATGGGGCTGCACGAGTCGCTGCGCGGGCTGTTCCCCGAGCTCCGCCGTGACTTCGCTTCGTATATGTCGCGCGCCTACCCGGAATGGCTCGCGAACCTCGAGGGGGATCGTCCGCCGCTTTCCATCGACATCGTCAGCGAGTTCCTCATGCCGGTCGTGCAGCAGGATCGCGCGGCGGCGTTCATCGTCATCGACTGCCTGCGCCTCGACCAGTGGAAGATCATCGAGCCGGTGATCGCGCCGCTGTTCGACATGGAGACCACGCACTACTTCGGCGTGCTCCCCACGGCGACGCCGTACGCCCGGAACGCACTGTTCAGCGGACTGTTTCCCAACGAGATCGCCGCGCGCTTTCCCGACTGGTGGGGAGAGCGCGAAGACGAGACGCTCAATGCCCACGAGCGCGACCTGCTGGAGGCGCAACTGGTGGAGATCGGCCACAAGGCGCCGGTGAAGTATGACAAGATCTCCTCGTCGCATGACGCGGACGAGCTGGAGCGCCGCCTCGCGAACGCCATCGCCCCCGACGGCATCAGCGCGTTCGTGTTCAACT
>JBKJMP010000476.1:0-2707 GCA_046596395.1 Gemmatimonadaceae bacterium | reverse complement strand
CTCGCCCGTCACCTTGTAGCCGAGGTTGCCGGCAACACCAGCGTAGCGGCCCTGCACGTCCTTGTAGCCGCGATTGCCGCCCGCGACTTCGATGGTCATACCGGGATACTGACGCGGGTCCTTCGTGCGCGTCGAGATCACGCCATTCGCTGCGTCCGGCCCGTACAGCGCCGAGCCCGGCCCGACGAGCACTTCCACGCCGGCGAGATCCACCTTCGACAGCGGCGTTAGCGCGCCGGTCGGCAGGCCACTCTCCGGAATCACCGAAATGCGGCCGTCCTCGACGAAGAGCATACGGCTGTTGAACGACGAGTTGAAGCCGCGGGCGTTCACCGCGACGGCCGTCATGCCGACCTGAATGAAGTCGAGTCCCTTCACTTCCTTGAAGGCGCTGGCGATGCTGTTCCCCACCGAGTTGTCGAGCTGCTCGGTGCTGATGCTCGTGATCGTCGCCGGCGCGTCCGTCACCTTTTCCACTCGCCGGGAGGCCGATACGACAACGGCGCCCAACGAGGTGGGCGCCGCAATGACTGAGATGTCCGTCCGCGTTTCCTGCGTGGCCTGCACAACGACGTTCGCGACGGTCTGCGGCTGCTGTCCGAGGCGCTGCACGCGGAGGGTGTGCGTTCCCGCCGGGACGGCGGCGATGCGATAGCGGCCATCGAGCCCGCTCACGGCGCCGATACGCGTCCCGACCACGGTGACCTGCGCGCCGGCGACAGCGGTGCGCGATGCGTCCGTCACCGTGCCGGCAATGCTCCCGGTAGGTGTCTGTGCCGCGAGTGTGAGCGGGAGGGTCGCTGTGGCGACGAGTGCCGACAGCGCGGCGAGCCAGCGCAGCGAGCGCGCGCCGGCGTTGGAACGCGAGGGATTCAACATGCGGGGTATCTCCACGGGGGCGGGAACGAGCGGTGCGATGACGCTGGCGGGGGCCGTCGTGCGAACACGCGACCTGATGAACCGGGTGGGGATGTTGCGCCCGAGGCGTTCCGGGGGAGTTACAACGGCGTTACAGAGTTCGGGAGTTTCGAGGCGTAAGCCGTTATCCCTGCATCACTTCACGGCAGCAGGAAATCGTCAGAAAGGTGAAACAGGGAGGTGCTGAGCGCGGGCGTGGGCCTCCAGCGATGAGCAATCCAGAGCTCCAGCTTGGGCTCTGGCTGCAGCTCGAGCGCGATGTTGCGCATGCGCAAGGCTTCACGCTCGTGCTCCTCATCGCTTTCCTGTGTTCGATCTGCACACTAGGCCTCCGAGCCTTCCCGCTGCGATATCCTCTCGAGCAACGCCACCGTCCGACTCGACGGCGCAACACCGAGCGCCTCCTTCAACCGCTTGCGACATCTATTGAACGTGCGCACCGCCAGCGCGCGATTCCCCTGACGCCAGAACGCCTCCATCAACATCGTGTACGCCGGCTCCCACAGCGGATCGTGCTGGAGCATGGTCTCCGCCCAGCGCACCGCGCGCTCCAGCTCCCCCGCACGGATGAGCAGCGCCGTCAGCCGCTCCGACGCCACGATGAACTCCCGCCGCCGCTCCTGCCGCTCCGTCTCCGCCCACTCGGCGTAGCGGTTGTCACCGAGAAATTCGCCACGATAGAGCGCGAGCGCCGCCTCGTACCGAGCGATCGACTCCTCCATGTCGAGCGTTTCCTGCGCACGCGCGGCCTTCAGCAGCCGGCTGAATTCATCGGCATCCACGCGCACGCCGAGCTCCAGGCCGAGCCGGATCGTATCGCCGTCGCGCCGCACGAACGGTGAATCCACTCCAGCCTCGCGCTCCGGCTCGAGCGCATCACGCAACGCGCTCAGCGCGACGCGAAGTCCCGTCGTCGCCGTTGAGGACGCGCTCCCCTTCCATAATGTCTCGATGATCTCCTCGCGATGCAGCGGTCGCTCGCGATGACACACGAGCAGTTGCAGCAGGTGCAGCGCCTTCTCGCGTCCCCACGCGGAGCGCTCGATCTCCTGTCCCTTGCGCCACACGCGGAACGGACCGAGCGTCTGGATGTACAGCGCGGCGGTCGCGAGCGTCTCGGCCCCCGACGGGCCTGTCGGGCTGATCGCCGGATCCAGCAACGACGAGAGCGATCGCGCGTACGTCCCCTCCTCGGGATGCTCCTGCGCGCGGCGCAGCAGCCCTCGCACGACGGTGAGGTTCTTCGGTCCAAGCAGCGGCGTGCCCTCGAAGAGGAACCCGTAGTCGTTCTCGTGCGCACCCTCGAGCGCGCGGGCAAAGCTCTGTCGCGCTGCCGACGACTGTCCACTCGACGCGTAATGGATGGCAAGCCAAAGATGGGCGGCGCACGGCACGAAGCGGTCGCCGCACTCGGTGGCTTGCCGGACGGCCTCATGCAGCCACTCCTCCGCCGACGGGCGTCCCGCACCCGTGAGCGCCGCGCCGAGCGCGACGCACACCACGCCCCGCACATACCGGTCGCCCGTCTCCTTCAGGATCGCGAGCGCCTCGCGCCCCGCCGCCTCGGCGAGATCAGGCGCTCCTTCGATGCCGTGCACGATCGTCATGCCCAGCAGCGGTTCCACCTTGAACCGACTCACGTCGATCCGCTCCGCCATCCGGAGCCCGTCGGTGAGTGAACTCCGCGCGCGGGGAAGGTCGTAGTCATGCCCGGTGAGCCACGAGAGGCCCATGCGTCCGAGCGAGATGCACTCCACAACGGGCGACCCGAGCAACTGGCCGATCTCCA
>JBKJMP010000317.1:0-2991 GCA_046596395.1 Gemmatimonadaceae bacterium | reverse complement strand
GCTCCCCTCGCTCCAGCCCACGCGCGGCGCACGCGCGCTGCTGGAGCTGCTCCGAGACGAGGGACTCGAGCTCGTCGTGGCGACGTCTGCCGCGGCCGAGGAGGTGCAGTCCATCCTGCGGCAGGCAGGGGTCGCCGACCTCATCGAGGAGGCAGCATCCGCCGGCGACGCCGAGCGCTCAAAGCCGGATCCCGACATCCTCCAGGCGGCGTTGAAGAAGGCCGGCCGCCACCCCGGGCAGTGTGTCATGATCGGCGACACGCCCTACGATATCGAGGCCGCCATCCGCGCCCGCGTGCCGGCGATCGCATTGCGCTGCGGTGGGTGGTGGAACGACGCCGATTTGCGGGACGCGGTCGCGATCTACTCTGACCCCAGCGAGCTCTGCACGAACTTCGGGACGTCGCTGCTCAGCGTGCGTGCGTGACCATCGGCATCCCACCCTTCGGCCGCAGCGTGATGATCGGCTTCGGCTCGACATGATGTCCCTTCACTTGGCTTAGGCGCCAGCGGCGCGCGAAGGTGGCCAGAGCGAGGATGCCTTCCATCCACGCGAACTGCTCGCCGATGCACACACGCGTCCCCGCCCCAAAGGGGAAGTAGGAGAACTTCGGGCGGTCCGCAGCGTGCGCGCTGCCACCTGGCAGCCAGCGTTCCGGCGTGAACGACAGCGCATCCGGCCACCAGCGCGGATCGCGGTGCACGATCCACTGGCTCATCAGCACGATCGTCCGCGCGGGCAGCGTGTACTCGCCGAGTTGGTACTCGCTCATCGCTCGGCGCCCGAGTAACCACGCCGGCGGATAGAGCCGCATCGTTTCGGCCATCACGGCCCGGGTGTACGGCAGCCGCGCGACGTCGTCTGCGCCAAGTGGCGCGTCGCCGAGGGCGTCAAGCTCGTCGTGCAGCTTCTTTTCCCCCTCGGGATTCTGCGACAACAGATAAAACGCCCAGGTCAGCGCATTGGCTGTCGTCTCATGCCCCGCGAGGAAGATGGTGAGCGCCTCGTCGCGGAGCTGGACGTCGCTCATGCCGGTGCCGTCCCCCTCCGAGTCCTGCGCGAGCATGAGCATCGAGAGCAGGTCGCCCCGATCTTCCCCCGACGCACGACGCTCGTTGATGAGGCGGTAGATGGTGTCATCGAGACGCTGGCGTCCGCGCCGGAAGCGGCGTGCCGAGGGGATCGGAAGTCGCAGCAGCCACTCGCCGAAGGGGAGCACCGTGAAGTTGAACGCGGCGATCGCGGCGGTGAGCGCCTCGCCGATCTCGTGTGCTTCCCCCTCGATGTCGGCGTCGAAGAGCGTCTTGCCCACCACGGCGAGGGTGTACGCGGCCATCTCTCGCGACACATCAACTGTCTCGCCATCGCGCCAGAGCCCCACGCGTCGTTCGGCATAGCGGGCCATCGCGTCGCCGTAGCCGGCGATGCGGGCGCGATGAAAGGCCGGCTGTGCCAGCCGGCGCTGGCGGAGGTGGAAGTCATCCTCGCTCGTGAGCAGTCCCTCGCCGAGCAGCACCTTGGCGCGCTCGAGTCCGCGTCCCTTGTGGAACTGCCGGCCGTGCGTGACGAGGACGTCCCGAATCCGCTCCGGATCGCTCAGGAGGACTATGGGTTGGTTCCCGATGTGGAAGAGGGCATAGTCGCCGTGCGTGCGGGCGAGCTCCGGGAGGAACCGGAGCGGATGCCTCGTGACGGCGAGTGCGAACTCGCCGGGGTAGCGGCGGACGGGACCTGGCGGGAGCGGCATACATGAATAGTGGTGGACAGCGGGGTAGCAGGACAGGAGACTATCGTCGTGCCCGATAAGCAATCCGGGAGCGGCCGGCATCACACTCACCAGATGGCGACCGTGCTTCCTTTCACCCTTCCGCGTGCCGCGCAGGAGTCGCGCGCTGCTGGCGACGCCTCGCTGGCGGCGCGCGCGCAGCGCGGCGAGGTGGAGGCGTTCGAGGAGTTGTACCGGGCACACTCGGGGCGCGTGTATGCGCTCTGCCTGCGCCTCACGGCCGACGGTGCCATGGCGCGGGAGCTCACACAGGATGTGTTCGTGAAGGCATGGGAGGCGCTCCCCGACTTTCGGGGCGAGGCGAACATCACCACGTGGCTGCACCGGATCGCGGTCAACGCGATGCTGATGCAGCGGCGCTCCGACAGGCGCCGCAATGCGCGCGTGTCGCTGGCGGATGACGACGCCGACGATGCCGACGCGACACTGCAGGGAGTATCCGCGCCTGCGGACGTCGCAACGGCAATCGACCTCGAGCGCGCCATGGCGTCACTGCCTCCCGGTGTCCGGCGTGCCTTCGTGATGCACGACGTGGAGGGATACTCGCACGAGGAGATTGCGCGCATGACCGGGCTGGCCGCGGGAACCCTGCGCGCACAACTACATCGCGCCCGACAGCTTCTGATCAAGAGACTGAGCCCATGACGCACCACCTGACGTTCGAACAGCTCTGCGACCTCACGGACGGCGTGCTCGACGGCGCCGACGAAACGGCCGCGCGCGATCACCTGCGGGAGTGCGACGAATGCTCGGCGCAGCGTGCGGAGATCGCATCGCTCGCAACGGCAACCGCTGCACTGCCGCTCGAGATCGCGCCTCCCGAGGACCTCTGGAGCGACATCCGCAGTTCGATCGCGCCGCGCCGCGCTCGGCCGCGCGCGTTGGCGGGGGCGCTGCCGCAGCTCGCCGCCGCGGGCATTCTCGTGGCGGTCGCGTCGTCCGCTGTCACCATGATCGCGATGCGTGAACGCGCGTCTTCGGCAGCCCGTGCTCCGGCCACCGTCGCCGCGGTCGAGCGCGCGCGCGCACCCGCACCCGTCGCCACCGAGTTGCCCACGCGCTTGGCATCCGACGAGAGCCGCTACGAGCGGAGCGTCGATGCACTCCAGCGGGTGCTGGCCGAGCGGCGTGATTCGCTCGCGCCGTCCACCGTCGCCACCGTCGAGCGCAGCCTGGCCATCGCCGATGCCGCGATTGCGGAGGC
>JBKJMP010000261.1:0-2736 GCA_046596395.1 Gemmatimonadaceae bacterium | reverse complement strand
GCGTAAGACAGCGACACTGGCACATGCGCGATCCGCACGTCACTCGACTTCACTACACGATCAGCACCGGCGCAAACATTGAGTTTGGCGCACCGCCGCATTATGTACTGGACAATCACCTTGGGAGATTCGATCTGGATCTGCTGAAGCTTGTCGTTCTGCCATCCGCGCACTTTCCGAGCGCGGCTGCGGCACGCTCGGCTATCGATCCTTTTCTCCGCGCGTGGGAGGTCGAATCTGACCTAACGCGTAACATCGGGTCCGTTAGGTTTGCCTTTTCGACGGCGGATGTCGTTGACAGAGATCCGCCGCCGATTACGGCGGGTGTGACAATCGAAGTCGGCGTTGCGGACTTACTGGTCGCGGGCGAAACTGCGACCGTGGTCATCACTCAGGGCTCGTATCCACCTGCCCCGAGTACTTTTCTGGTCACGCCCGAAGTGGAGATCGCGTACGCGCGCTGGCTGGCGTTTAGGGCGCAACGGGAACCGCTCCAATCGATGGCGTACTCCATCTTGACCCTTCTGCAATCGATGGCGGGTGGGCGTCGTGAGGCGGCGTCCGTATTCTGCGTTGATGAGGAAGTCCTCCGCGAAGTAGGGCGGCTGTCCTCGACCAAAGGCGACGGCGCAACAGCGCGCAAGCTCTGCCTGGTTGTGTCATTGCAGCCTTTGTCAGGAGGGGAGTCCGGTTGGCTCGAGGCAACGGTTCGGCGCTTGATCCGGCGCCTCGGAGAGCATGCAGCCGACGCATCGCTATCGAGAATCAGCATGAGCGAACTGTCAGGTCTGCAGTAGCTGTCTAACCGTGAGTTGGAGCCGCCGTGGCGTGTGGGGGCATGAGTGGGTTGCGCCTGCGATCCCTGTTCGGCAACATCATGGAGCCGCCCGCCATGCGGCTCAACTCAAACGTTTAGCCAGCCAGCCCTTGCGGGTGGTACACAGGCTGCGTACGACTCGGCGGTCGGCCTTCATCAGGGAGTATGGTGATGCGAGTGACAGTTTCTCGCCTGCTGTTCGCGTGGAGCGTTGCTGGGCCCGTAGTTGTCGGGGCGCAGGACGACGGCGCTATCAGAAGTTCCTTGCGCACTGTGGAGATCACCACCGGTAACCTGGCGACGATCTACAGCGCCGATCGACACTTTGAGGCGCCGAACTGGTCACGAGACGGCCACTTCCTGGTCGTGAATAGCCTTGGCCGGCTCTATCGGGTGCCCGCGAGCGGCGCAACGCGGCTCGAGGAGATCCCCACCGGGTTTGCTGACCGGGTCAACAACGATCACGGCATTTCACCGGATGGGAGATCCTTGGTCCTCAGTCATATCGCCTCCGAGCACATCACTGACCCAGCCCAGGACTGGCTCGCCTCCAGCATCTACACGCTGCCGATTCACGGCAGCCCGTCGCCCCTCAAGATCACCGCGAAGGCGCCCAGTTTCTGGCACGGGTGGTCGCCGGACGGCATGACCCTGGCGTTTGTGGGACGCCGAGAGGGCGAGTGGGACATCTTTACGATCCCTGTCCAGGGTGGCGAGGAACGGCGGCTGACGACGTGCCGCGGTCTGGACGATGGCCCTGATTACGCGGCAGACGGCGCGCACATCTACTACAACTCGTTCTGCAGCGGGAAGATGGAAATTTGGCGAATGCGACCCGACGGAAGCGACCCCGAGCAGCTTACGCGAGACGTGTACTCGAACTGGTTTCCCCATCCGTCGCCGGATGGACGGTGGGTCGTGTATCTCGCGTATGAGCAGGACCAACGTGAGAATCACCCGTTCGGTAAACAGGTAAGACTTCGCCTGATGGACCTCCGCAATGCAACCGTGCGGGATCTGACCCCGACGTTTCTGGGCGGCCAGGGCACCATCAATGTGCCGTCCTGGTCGCCTGATAGCCGCCGGGTGGCCTTCATCGAATACGAGCGCCGATAGGGAAGCGTCGCGAGTAACAGCGGGGCGAGACGACCAGCCCAAGCGTTGCCCGGGCCGGTGACCGTCGGCATGGAAGCAACGCTCTATTGGGAATGGCTGGCGACACAGCTAACGAAAGCCGAGCATACCGTCCAGGTCGCGCGCGCCTTCCACGTGAAGCTCATTTGGCAGGCGCGCGCGAAGACGGGTCCAATCGATGCCCGCAAACTGGCCAAACTCCTGCGCGTGAAGCTCTTTCCATCGAGTTGGCTGCCGGACACCGCAGAGTCTTGACGCGGTCGACGCGGTCGAGTCGCCGGAGGCAGTCGCCGCCGTGTGGGAGACCGAGCTCGATTGGCGCGAGGAGGCGCTGAGTTGAGATCCCTCCCTGCGGGACTCCGGTGATCGAGCCCTTGTGGACATCCAGGCCGAGATCGATGATTGTGCGGGCGGGCGTCGCGACCGCGCTCTCGGAGGCTGGCGTCTGAACAGCGAGTGATGACATGGGTTGGTCTCCGTGGTGTGCGACACGTACGACTCGTCGCAGGTGGCTCTGGTGACTCCGTCTCAACAGCGCGAGGAATTGACCCACGCGAGATTCGGAGGCCAGCCCAGTCATTACTTCTATAGCGCAACGGGCAGGATTGCTGGGGTCATAGAATGCAAGTTTTGGAGGCGGCAACAGTCCAGCATCGCGAAGCTCTTGCGGTTCAGAAGGAGTCGGAGAGGGCTGCGCGCGAAGAGAGAGCCCAGTCCATTCCGCGTTCGTGGGAAAGTTCGCCTCGACAAGGAGGGAGCGTATGAGGCTGGCCATCGGAGCGCTG
>JBKJMP010000257.1:0-15726 GCA_046596395.1 Gemmatimonadaceae bacterium | reverse complement strand
GACGCGTCGTCGCGCAGATCATGATGGAGGCCGCCGGCATGATGCTCGCCGCCGCGCCGCTCGGCCTCGCGCTCGGTCTCGTCACGGCGCGCTACCTGAACGGCATCCTCGCGCGCTTCCCCGGCGTGCCCGAGCGCATCGACTTCTTTCTCTTCCAGCCCGTGGCCGCGTGGTCCGCTCTCGGGATGCTGATGCTGAGCGGCGTGCTGGCCGCCGTTTATCCGTCGTGGCGAAGCGCGTCGCTTCCCATTGCCACCACCCTTCGCCAGGAGGCGGTGGGATGACGGCACTGCTCGAGGTGCGCGACCTCGTTCGCGAGTATCCCATGGGGGAGGAGCGCGTAGCCGCGCTCCGCGGCGTGACGCTCGACGTCGAGCAAGGCGACTACGTCGCGATCGTCGGCCCGTCGGGCTGCGGCAAGAGCACGCTGCTCAACCTGCTCGGTGTCATCGACCGACCTACGTCGGGGTCAGTGTCGATTGGCGGCCAGCGCGTGGACCAGCTTTCAGATGCGGCGGCGACGGAGTTCCGGCTGCGGCGCATCGGCTTCGTCTTCCAGCGGTTCTACCTGATGCAGGCGCTGACCGCTCGCGAGAACGTCGAGCTGCCGCTCGCCGAGGCTGGGATGTCAGGAATGGCTCGTCGCGATCGTGCGCGCGCGCTGCTCGAGTACGTCGGTCTGCTGGCACGCGAGAAGCACCGCCCCTCCCAGCTCTCCGGCGGCGAACAGCAGCGCGTCGCAATTGCACGGGCGCTTGGTAACGCACCACAACTCCTGCTGGCCGACGAGCCGACCGGTGAGCTCGACGCGCGCACGGGCGCCGAGATGATCGCGCTATTCGCTCGATTGAATGCGGATGGAACGACGATCGTCGTGGTTACGCACGACGAGGAGCTCGCCAAGGCGGCAAATCGTGTGGTGCACATGCGCGACGGCGCCGTGGTCGGTGACGACCGCAGGCGATCGGGCGCGAGCGAGGCGACTTGATCACACTTCTCGCTGTTCGTAACCTCACGCTGAATCCATGGCGGACCCTGTTCCTGCTCTTCGGCTTCAGCGTTGGCGTCGGGACGATGATCGTGCTGCTCTCGGTGGGCGAAGCCCTGCTGGAGCAGGCACGCGACGAGAAGCTCGTGGGCGGGGGATCGATCACCATCCTTCCCGAGGGCGTTGACGTCGAGGTGATGAAAACCGGCGGGCTAGGGGGCATGTTCTTCTCGATCGATCACGCGCGGTTCGTGCAGCGGCAACTGCTCGCCTCACCGCGCATGAGCGACGTAGTGACCGCAGTGGCTCCGCAGATCGAAGGCAAGCTGCTCTACCTGCGCACGCGCGACGGCCGCGAGATCCCCGTGCGAGCGGGCGCCGAGATCCCGTCACTCGCGCGAGCAGTCGCGGCGCCGCCGGAGGTTGCTGTCGGAACGTGGACGGACGACTCATTGGATAGGCGCTGGCAGCGTCCGACACCCGCCGAGCTGCGGCACGAGATCGACCACTTCCACCTGCCGCCACCTGCTGCGGCCGGCGACCCGAGTTGGGCCGAGTGGCACTACTTCAACGTGGTGTCGCCCGACCGGAAGCGCTGGGCGTTCGTGTCCTTCATCGTTGCCGGCGAGGTCGGGAGCGACCGTGGGAAATGGGGGGGACAGGTGCTCATCACGCTGCACGAGCAAGGAAAGCCGGCGCGAACGTTCACCAGCGAAGCGCGCGCGCAGGACGTTCGCTTCAGCACGACGGACGCGAACGTGCGCATTGGCGAGTCCACCGTGGACGTCCTGCCCGATGGGAACTATCGCGTGCGCGCTCGCGGCCGCGAGAACGGCACCCGAACACTGGTGTCGATCGAGCTCGATGTGGCGCCGGCGCCCGGTGCGTACTTCCCAGGGGCGACGATCTCGAGCGGCGTGGTGAGCGGCTACGTCGTTCCCGCGTTGCGCGCGGACGCCAGCGGTCGCCTTTGCGTCGCCTCTGCGTGCGAGACGTACGACCGCGTGCAGGCCTATCACGACCACAACTGGGGAGTGTGGCGCGGCGTGACCTGGGAGTGGGGCGCCGCGCGCGCGGGCCAGTACACGGTGCTCTATGGCCGCGTCGAGCCCCCCGACAGTGTGGGCGCGGTGCAGCCGCTGTTCGTATACCTGGTGGACTCCACGGGATTTCTTGCGGTCTTCCGGCCGCGCGCTATCTCGTACGTGGACGGGCGGACGACGCGCGTGGGTAGCGCGGTCATTCGCACGCCGGCGACCGCGGAACTGGTGGACGTCCGCGGCGCGGACACGCTGCGACTGTCGCTGGACATCGAGGATGCGGTTGCGACCGACACACGCGGGAGTGCGGCCGAGCGTGGCGAGGGGCTCGCGGCACGAGGCCTGGTGCGGCCGTACTTCGTGCAGATGAAGGGGGTGGCGCGAATTTCGGGGCGGATACGAGGAACCCCGCTCACAGGATCGGGAGCGGGGTTCTTCGAGACCTACCGATGACCGCTCAGGCGGTCAGCGGCCGTCGAGGCGACGCGCAGAGTCGGTCGAGTCGGCGCCCGGCTTCGAAGCCGGATTGCCGTCGACGCGATCCTTCATGTCATCGACCATGTCCGCCGCCTTGTGGCCGACGTTCGATGCCGCATTGGCCGTCTTGTCGACCGCCTTGCCCGTGGCAGAGCGCCCGCGCGTGAAGCCTTCGCCCGCGTAGGAGTTCATCGTGCCCCAGTCGCCGTACTTCTTGGCGTGGTCGGGCGACCAGCCACGCTGCAGGTCGGAGGAGACATCGTTCCAGCTCTTGCCGGCGTAGTCCGGGTTCTGCGCGGCCACGTGACCGAGGTGGTACGCGGGACGCACGTCGTCGTAGCCGCGGTCCGCGAGCTTCGACGATGAGGACTCGTAATGGCCACGGTAGTAGTTGTCGTCGTCGGGCGTGAGCTTCGACGCTGCTTCCGTCACTGCACGTCCAGCCCACCATCCACCCATCGCACCGGCGATGCCGCCGATGATCGTTCCGATCGGTCCGGCTACCGAGCCCACTGCTGCGCCCGTAAGCACGCCGCCGATGCCGCCGACTGCTTCGCCCGCCTCGTCGAGATGGCTCGGGTTGCTATCGTGCTTGCCCAGCGCGGAATCCTTCGCGCGCTCGATGCGGCCGTCCGTCGAATCACGATTGTCCATTGCACCCTCCGGGATTGTTGATGAGTTGACTCTCCCCCAGTAAAGGCAATTTCAGTACCCCGAATCGGCTGGCGCCTCAGCTCGCCGCTTGGCGTGCGACTCCCTTGCGAACGCGCAGATTCTTGACAGCGGATGCAGCACGGCGCCGATTGCAGCCATGGCTGCCGACATTCGCCTCGGAACGCAAGGCTGGAACTATGACGCGTGGGTAGGGCCGTTCTATCCATCGGACACCCGCGCCGTGGACTTCCTGCGCGTCTACTCGCGTGCCTTCAATACCGTAGAAGTCGATTCGACGTTCTATGCGACCCCGTCCGTCAAGACGTTTCGCGCCTGGTACCAGGCGACGTCCCCGGGCTTCGTGTTCGCGCTCAAGCTCCCGCAGGAGATCACGCACGAGCGGAGGCTGCGCGATGCCGATGACGTCGCCGCCCTGTTCTACGAGCGAGCCCGCGAGTTGAACGAGAAGCTCGGCCCCGTGCTCATCCAACTTGGGCCCGACTTCGGCCCGGTCGAGCTTCCAGCGCTCGCCAACTTGTTGCCGCGCCTGCCCGCCGACATTCGGTTCGCCGTCGAGTTTCGCCACCGCGGCTGGATCAACGACGGCGTCCTGGCTCTCCTGGGCGAGCATCGCGTGGCCCTCGCGCTCACGGACGCCCGATGGATTCCGCGCCGGCAGATGCTGGCGCTCGCCGCGCGACCGACCGCGGATTTCCACTACATCAGGTGGATGGGCGGGAATCGCGACATCGTGGACTACTCGCGCATCCAGATCGATCGCTCGCGGGAGCTCGAACAATGGGTGGATGCACTGACGCTGCTCGCGAAGGTTCGCGTACCCGTGTACGGCTACGTAAACAACCACTACGCGGGTCACTCACCGCAGACGGCGCGCGAACTTCAGGCGATGCTGGGTCAGGCGCCCGTCGATCCAGAGTCGCTCGGCGAGCAGATGTCGCTCTTCTAGACCGGTGTCGCCCGAGGATCCGTACCTGAGCAGATCGGGGTTGCGCAGACAGCGGAACGCTGCCGACGGTGAAAGAGCGCACGCGGGCGGCGCTGTATCTGCGTTCCGCGCTGGTTCACTCTAAGAGGGTGCTGAAAAGACGGGTCTGGCGTGTAGAGTGAGGAGTCGTGGTTGTGGAGTTCATCGCCGAGTTCGGGGTTGGTGTGGCCCTACGCAGAACCCCAACCCAGTGTTCTCACTCCTAACCCATCATCCCTCACCCTAAACCCCAAACCCTTCTTTTCTTCACGTGTCTTAACACCGCTAGCCTAGAACCTTGTCATGGCGACATCGGAATGCGCAGTTGCTGCGTCATCAGCGTTCCGCGGTCTGGGCGTTGCTGCTGTCGGTGAGGAATCGACCAGTTTCACGAACAGACGGGACTAGCGGATCTTTTCGACGACGGACATTCTCCGGTCCACGGAGGAAGCCCCGCATTGCAACGCATGCGAAGCGCGCGGGCAGTCCAGCATGCACCTCAAAGCGCGCGTTCTATGGATGCTGTTGGCCGCGCTCCTGTCGAGTCCGGCCGTTGGTCATGCGCAGTCCGTCAGCGGATCGGTGGTATCGCCCGAGGGCGCGCCGATGGTTCGTGCGATTGTGGTGGCGGTCAACGCGACCGGTACCAACGTCGGCCGGACGCTCACGAACGACCGCGGTACCTTCGTCCTTCGGTTGAGCGCGCCGGGCTCGGTTCGTCTGCGGATCCTGCGCATCGGCTTCCAGCCGACGGAAGGGCCGGAGGTGCTCGTGGCGGCGCAGGGTGTCGAGCGCGTTCGCCTCGTGGCCTCAGGCAGGACGGTCTCTCTCGCGGCGATGGGTGTTCGCGAACGTGAGACCTGCCGCGTGAGCGCCGACACGGGGCTGCTCGTCGCGCGCGTGTGGGAGGAGGCGCGCACGGCGATGCTCACCACGCAATTGAGTGCCGACGAACCAGCCATGTTCGCCGAGTGGATCGAATACGATCGCACTCTCGACTCGACCGGTCGCGTGGTGCGGAGCCAGAAGGTGCGAACCACGCGGCATCCCACGACGCACGCATTCCGCAGCGTGCCGGCAGAGGTGCTGCGCGAGAAGGGGTTCGTCGCGCAGGATGAGGGGAGCTCCACGTACTATGCGCCGGACGCCGAGGTGTTGTTATCGAACGTGTTCGCGTCTGGCCACTGCTTTCATCTCGCGGATTCGCCCAAGGGCAAAGCAGCGCTGATCGGCGTGGCGTTCACGCCGACGCGCGAGCGGCGGCGCATGCTCGAGATTGAGGGCACGCTGTGGATCGACCGCGCGAGTGCCGAGTTGCGCACGCTGGAGTTCAAGTACCTCAACCTGCCCGATGCGGCATCTGCGGCGGAGCCGGGAGGTGTCGTGGAGTTTCGCCGCCTGCCGGACGCGCGCTGGTTCGTGAGCGAGTGGAGCGTGCGCATGCCGCAGTTGGTGGCACGCCCGCGGCGCGCTGACAACAGCTTCTTCCGGTCGATCATGCCCGGTGTTGCAATCCTGCGTGCGGTGCAGGTGACCGGCGGCGAGGTGACGCGTGCCCAGCGCGGGGACAGCGTGGTCTACCGCTCGCTCGGACCGTCCATTGCGGTGCAGCTGGTTGCCCCGGACTCACTCATGTCGGTCGCGGGCGCCGTGGTGGCACTCGACGGCACGGACTATCGAGACACGGTGAATTCGTCCGGGTTCCTGCGCATGTCACCGGTGCTAGCTGGCCGGTATCGCGCAACGATCCGGACACCGCTCATGGACCGGCTCGGGATGCCGTCGGTGATGCGCGAGCTGGTCACCCGCATGGACCTCGGCACCGACTCCGTGGCGATGCCTCGCGCGAAGGACGTGCTGGAGCGGACCTGTCCGGCGGACTCGATACGCGATGGCGAAGGAATGCTCATGGGCCGGGTGCTCAACATGAATGCTCGTGCCCTCCCCGGCGTCATCGTGACCGCCACGTGGAAGTCGAACTTCTCGATGGTGCAGACCGCTGGCGGCGCGAGCCTGGCCTATGGCGAGAAGTCCGTGGCCGCGCTGTCGGACGTCGCCGGGTTCTGGCGCGCGTGCGGCGTACCGCGGGACATGCCGTTGAACGTGGCCATCGCCACCGATTCCGGGACCGACAAGCGTGTGATCCGGCTGGAGGGGCGACCGTTCGCGATGGTGGATCTGGTGCAGCATCCGCCCATCCTCGTGTCGAGCGACATCGACCTCACACTCAAGCGCAGCGTGACCACGCTCGTGGAAATCGCAGTCACCGACGAACGGGGCGCACCAGTCCCAGAGGCCGCCATCGAGGTTCGCGCGTACCGGCATCCCACGCGGATTGTGGTGACGAACACCAACGGCATCGCCCTCATGCCCGATGTGCCGGTAGGCCGAGTGGTGGTGATGGCGCGGCGGATCGGGTTCAAGCAGGGACAGATTACCGCAGTGGTCGAGAACACGGAACGCGTGCGCCTTCCCATTCAGTTGAGCATCGCGCGTGCGCCGATGCTGGACACGATGCGGGTCGTGGGGGTTCGCCAGGCGCTCGCCCGCCACGACGCCTTCGAGGCGCGGCGGCAGGCCGGTTCGGCGACCGTATCGATCACGCGTGAGGAGATACGGAAGCGGAACCCCGTGCAGGTCTGGGAGATGCTCACCAATGTGCCGGGCGTGACGGTCTCGGATCGCGACAACCAGGTGGTCGCGACATCATCACGAGCGCTGATCCAGAATTTCCAGAACGGACCGTGCTTCCTGAAGGTCGTGGTCGACGGCGTGATGATCAACCGTCTCCAGGCGCCGGGCACCGCTGGCTTCGACCTCCGGCAGCTACCGCATCCGGATTCCATCCACGGCGTGGAAGTCTTCAACGGTCCGGCCTCGATTCCACTCGAGTACGGAGGGGCGCGCGACGAGACCTGGTGTGGCCTCATCGCGATCTGGACGCGCTGAACGCATGCTTTCGCATTTCGCTGCAGTTCATTTACGTCGCGATGGTTGATTGACCAATGGCGAAATGCGAGACAAGTTGTGACGCAGAGGTTCCCTCTTGGGTCGATTCACGCGGACTGGAGTCTCCCCGACTCCTCGTGTCCCGCCCGCCTTCGTGAGACGCTGTTTCTCCCCCTCACACACTCTTTTCGAGGTGTACTCGTGCGTTGTCGAATACTGTCGACACTAGCGCTGGTCTCCGTGCTTGCACCCGCAGTTGCTGCGGCGCAGACACGCGAGATCACCGGTAAGGTCACCCAGGCCGCAAACGGAGCTCCCATTACGGAAGCGACGATCGGTCTTCTCGGTGCCCAGAGCGGCATCCGTACGAACGAGCGAGGCGAATATCGCCTTCGCGTTCCGTCGGGCGGTGCCACCATCCTCGTCCGCGCCATCGGCTTCAAGCGCCTCACGCGCGCGGTCACTGCCGACCAGACCACGGCCGATTTTTCCCTTGAGAAGGACGTCCTCCAGCTGGAAGGCGTGACCGTCACCGGTCAGGCCACCACCGTCGATCGCCGCAATGCGTCGACGGCCATCGCCTCGGTGACCGCTGAAGAGCTGATGCAGGCGCCAGCCAAGTCCCTCGAGGGCAACCTCGCCGGCAAGGTGGTGGGTGCGCGGGTCTTCGAGAACAGCGGCACCCCGGGCGGCGGCATGCAGATCCAGATCCGTGGCGCCACGTCCATCCTCGGCCAGGGCGATCCGCTCTACGTCGTGGACGGCATCATCGTTTCCAATGCGTCGATCCCGGCCGGCCTGGCCTCGATCACGCGCTCGAGCGGTAGCACGGCGTCCTCACAGGATCAGGTCGTCAATCGCCTCGCCGACTTCAATCCGAACGACATCGAGAACATCGAGGTCCTCAAGTCGGCCGCGGCGACCGCCATCTACGGCTCGCGCGCCACGAACGGCGTCGTCGTGATCACCACCAAGAAGGGCAAGGCGGGCAGCACCCGCTACAACCTCACCCAGCGCGTCGGCACGCAGCAGGCCACCCGCCTCCTCGGCTCGCGCCAGTTCAACAGCTACGCGGCGGTCAAGCCGTGGCTCGGTGCGTCCGCCCAAGCCGATTCGGTGGCCCGCGCGAACTGCACGCCGGTCTGCCCGAACTTCGACTGGCAGGGGCAGCTCTACAGCAACAACTCGCCGTCGTTCGAGACCGTGCTCTCGTCGTCGGGCGGTGCCGGCAACACGCGCTTCTACGGCTCGCTGAACGACCGCCAGAACAAGGGAGTCCAGCTCAACACGGGTGCGCGCCGCACCTCCGGACGCATCAACCTCGACCAGACGATCGGTGAGAAGTTCACGGCCAGTGTGGGCGTGGACGTGACGCACAACTTCATCCAGAACGGCATCGGCAACAACGACAACTCGGGCACCAGCCCTATCTACCTGTTCGGCTACTCACCGCACATCTACGATCTTCGCCAGATCGATGCCCTCACCGGGCGTCCGATCAGGTTCTTCATGAATGGTGGAGGCAATAGCGTGGCCAATCCGTTCGAGACGCTGAACGCGATCACGAACAACGAGGACACGTGGCGTCAGACGGGCAATGTCCGCCTGAACTACGCCCTGCTTTCGAGCGTGAAGAACAACGTGCAGGTCTCGTTCATCGGCGGCGTGGACCGGTTCCAGACCCAGGGCCTTCAGTACTCACCGAACTTCCTCCAGTTCGAGTCCGCCGATGGCTTCCTCGGCACCTCCCAGGTCGGTTCGGCCGATAGCCGCTTCCTGAACCAGAGCATCAACGCGGTGTGGACCTTCACGCCGGGCTGGGCGTTCCTGAATTCGGCGCAGACCTCGGTCGGCGGCACGGACGAAGGCTCCACGCTCCTGCTGTACAGTGTCCGCCAGCGCGGCCTCACGCCCACCCGTCAGGTGGCGGCCGCCGGCTCGGACATCGCGACGACGAACTCGGCGCAGCAGTTCCGCGACCAGTCGGTCTACGTGAACGAACAGCTCATCGCGCTCGACGAGAAGCTCTCGATGTCGTTCGGTGTGCGCGCCGACCGCGGCTCCGCGAACGGCGACCGCGAGAAGTACTACGCCTTCCCGAAGTTCTCGGCGAGCTATCGCATCGTGGACCCGCTCCGGATGTTCACGGGCGCGGTTGACGAGGTGAAGTTCCGCGCGTCCTTCGGCAAGTCGGGCAACCGCCCGAACTACGGCGTCCGCGACGTCACCATCGCCAGCGGCGGCGTCATCGGCGGTCTTGGCTCATTGGTCGCATCGGGCACGCTTGGCAACCCGGAGATCCGTCCGGAAGTCATGAACGAGCAGGAGTACGGTCTCGACGCGGCGATGTTCGACGGGCGCGTTTCGCTCGAGGGCAGCTTCTACCGCCGCAAGATCACCGACCTGCTCGTCACCTTCCCGCTGCCGCAGAGCTCGGGCCTGTCCAGCCAGACGATCAACGGCGGTACGATGTCCACGCGCGGCTTCGAGGCGGGCCTGAACATCGTTCCGGTCAGCACGCGGAACACCGAGTGGACGATGCGCACCACGTACCAGACCAATGACCAGATGATCGATGAGCTCCGCGTCCCGTCCTTCCCCGTCATCGGCTCGTTCGGCTCCTCGTACGGCCGCAACCGCATCGCGGTTGGCGTCCGCCCCACGCTGATCTGGGGCAACTCGAAGTTCAGCTGCCTCAACACGACGACTGCGGGTGTCGTGTCGAACAACACCGGCGCCGATGGGTTGCCATGCCATCGTGTGGATGCATCCGATCCGCAGCTCGCCGGCATGGTCACCCGCGATTCCATCATCGCCGACGCCAACCCGCTCGGTCAGATGTCGTTCCTGAACACGGTGCGCTACAAGGCCTTCTCCATCACCGCGCTGCTGGACTGGCGCATGGGTGGCTTCTCGGCCGACATGACGAAGAATCTCTGGGATGAAGGCGGCCAGTCGCGCGACTACGACGATGCGTCGCCGGTCGCGACGCAGACCATGGGTGAGTATCGCTATGGCGCGTTCAGTGGCGGCAACATCTCCGAGTACATCGAGAATGGCACGTTTCTCAAGCTGCGCGAGATCAACGTGTCGTTCCAGGCGCCCGCGCGCTTCGCCGAGGTCATCCGCGCTCGCGACATGCGCGTCTCGCTGCAGGGCCGCAACCTGCTCACCCGCACGAAGTACTGGAGCTACGATCCCGAGTTCAGCAACTTCGGCAACTCCAACTTCAACCGCTTCATCGACCTTGCGCCCTATCCGACGAATCGCCAGTTCTTCCTCAGCGTCGACCTGGGATACTAGATCATGACATTCATCAAATACTCCCGAGTCGTCGCCGCCGTAGTCGCGGTCGCATCGCTCGGCGCGTGCGACGCGAACGACCTCGAGATCACGAACCCGAACGTCGCCACGGTCGACGGCGCGTCGGCTGACCCGACCGCCTTCCAGCTGCTGGCCACCGGCCTCCAGGTCGACCAGCGCGGCACCCGCATTGGCTTCATCAACTACACGGGAATCCTGGGTCGAGAGTCGTACGTCTTCACGCCCACCGAAGGCCGCAATACCACCCACTACCTCCTCGGCATCACGGTGGGCGGACAGCGGCGGCTCGACCCGACCGGGTTCGCTGCGGGCCCTTGGGGCGGGCAGTACGGCGTACTGCGCGACGTCTTCAACTTCAAGAAGACCGTCACCGTGGCCGCTCTGACGGCGGCGCAGAAGTCCGCTGCCCTCGGTTTCGCCCAGACGATCGAGGCGATGATGCTCTTCGAGATCGTGCAGACACACGATTCGCTCGGCGCCATCGTAGAGATCCGCGAGGATGCCACCGACCTCGCGCCATTCGTCTCGCGCGATTCGGTCTACAAGTACGTCCTGAACACGCTCGACCAGTCCGTGACCAACCTTGCGGCGGGCGGAGCATCCTTTCCGTTCACCTTCCACAACGGGTTCGCGGGGTTCAACACGCCAGCCACGTTCGCCCGCTTCACGCAGGCGATGAAGGCGAAGGCGGCGGCGCACTACGCGACGTCAGGTGGTGGTGCGGCAGCATGGCAGACGTCACTCACCGCGTTGAACGCTTCCTTCCTCAACGCTGCGGCTACTACGCGCGCTGCGTTCGACGTCGGTGTCTATGACACCTACGGCGCATCGCCGGATACGCCGAACGGGCTCACGCAGGCGACGAACACCAGCCTGTACGCGCATGCGTCGATCCTGGCCGATGCACAGCTCAAGGCCAATGGGTCGCCGGATGACCGCTACGCGGCCAAGATCCGCACGGGTCTTCCGTCGCGTCAGGGTCCGCTCGCCAACAACCTGCCCACCAGCGCCGCGTCCACGCTGGGCTTCAGCATCTGGCCAGCGATCAACTCACCGGTGTCGGTCATTCGCAATGAGGAGCTCATCCTCATCCGCGCCGAGGCTCGTCTGGGCACCGGTGACAAGGCGGGCGCCATCGCCGACCTCAACCAGGTTCGCGTCAACTCCGGCGGCTTGCCGCCCTCCACGCTCACCGCGGCATCCACCAACAACGAAATCCTCCTCGGCATTCTCTACGAGAAGCGCTACTCCACGCTGATGGAAGGCAACCGCTGGATCGATCACCGTCGCTACGGCCTCCTGAACCTGCTGCCGCTCGACATCCCGTCGGGCCCGAACCAGAACTTCGTGGCGAAGGTCAGCCCGATCCCGCAGGGCGAGTGCCTCGTCCGCGCGGGCAAGACGGGCGACCTGCTTGGACCGGGCGGCCTGAACAACTGCCAGTAGGCGCTGTCCCGATGGTGTAGTTGCTGTCATCTCAGTGCGCCGGGAACCGGGCAGTCGCCGGTTCCCGGCGCATTGTCGTCCTGAGCGGAGCGAAGGACCGGCACCCTCCCAACGCGTGAGGCACAGAGGCCCTTCGCATCCCAGGATGGCAGGGATGAAACGGCGGGCGACCTCGCGAGTATCATTGTATGCAGCCTCGAACCTTCTCCTGTAACGTCATGCTCCCGAACACTATGGCTCGCGTCGCCGTCGGCCTGTCGATGATGATGCTCCCACACCTGCTCGCCGCGCAGCAGGCGTCCTCATCCGTTCGCGAGGCGCGTGCCGATACCGTGCGCGACGCCACGATGGGGACAATCGACGGAATCGTGACCGACACGAACCTCGTTCCGCTGCGTGGCGCGTTCGTCTCCATACTTCGCACGAACATTCGCGTTGGTACTGGACCCAACGGGCGCTTCCGGATTACCAGGGTGCCAGCCGGCCAGTACCTGCTCATCGTGAAGCGCGGGGGCTACGCGCCGACGTCGCTGGTGGTGGAGGTGCCAGCCGCAGACACCGTCCGGCTCGCGTACACTCTGACCCCCGCCGCGATGGTGCTTCCCGGTGTGACCGTGACGGAGCAGTCCGTTTCCGCGAAGATGTTGGACTTCGAGCGCAGGAAGCGGCTCGGGCAGGGCGAGTTCATGAGCGGCGACGAGATCGATCGCCGCAATTCGGTCTTTGCAACGGAGTTGATGCGCAAGTTCACGACGATCAACGTCGCGCCGAGCCGCAGCAGCTCGATGACCGAGTACTACGCGCTGAGCCGGCGCGAGGGGGCGAACTTCAGCGTTGGCGCATGTCCCATGACGGTCTACCTCGACCAGGTGCCGATGCCCACGCCGTTCAACCTCGACCTGTTGCCTTCACCAAGGAATCTGGCAGGCATCGAGGTATATGCTGGCCCCTCGTCCGTTCCGCCGCAGTTCTCGGGAATGAATCGCGGATGCGGTGTGATCCTGGTCTGGACGAAGGACGGATCCAACTGACCAGATCGCGCGCCTGCTAGCTTGCGCGCATGTCCTGGCGAACGATGGTCTTCGTTGGCTTCGCCCTGGTATCGGCGGCGATCTTCGTCCGCCTCGGCACCTGGCAACTCGACCGGTTGAACGAACGCAAATCGAACAATGCCACGATCGCGACGCAGCGGCTCGTAACGTCCGTGCCGTTCGCGTCGCTGCCTGCCGACACGGCGCAGGCGCACTACCGCACGGCCACCGTCGAAGGACGCCCGGACTACGAGCACGAGCTCGTCTTTGCGAACCGGACGCGGCGTGGCTCTCCAGGCATCGAGATCCTCACGCCGGTACGCCGGGCGGGAACGGACACCGCCGTCCTCGTGAATCGCGGATGGGTCTACTCTCCAGACGGCGGTTCAGTTGATCGGGCGAAATGGCGCGAGGGCGACGAGATGCGGTTCGCGGGATACGTCGAGGTGTTCGCGCCCGATTCCGCCACGTTCACGTCTTCGGATCCGCGCATTGTCCGCCGCGTCAGTCGGCGGGCAGTATCGGCAAGGATCCCATATCCGGTTGCGAGCTACTACCTCATCGCTGTCGGCGATACGGCCGACCTGGCGCATCCTGCGCGCCGCGACCTTCCGCCGCTCGGCGAGGGTCCGCATCGCAGCTATGCGTTCCAGTGGTTCTCGTTCGCGATCATCGCAGTGGTCGGGGCAGGGTTCGCGATCGCGCGCGATCGACTGACACGTGTGTCATCCCGCGCGCAGCTGCTGTCATCCCGAGGCTCAAGCGAGGGATCTGCACCTCCTCGCTCAACCCTGTAACTTCACCATTCAACCCAACCGTCGAGCGTTACGATGTCCGAGCACCCCTCTGGTCTCGCGTCCGAGAAGGAAGCCCGCGACGTCGCCGAGGCGGCACGCGAGAGTGACTGGTCGGGTCCGAGCTTCGTGCGCGAGCTCTTTCTCGGCCGCTTCCGTCTCGAGCTGATCCACCCGCATCCCGTTCACGTCGATCCCGCCGAGTCGGCGCGCGCGGCGACGTTCATGGCGACGTTGCGCGAGTTCCTGGAGCGGATCGACTCGGACATGATCGACCGCACGGGCGAGATTCCCGAGGAATACGTGCAGGAGCTGCGCGACATGGGCGCCTTCGGCATCAAGATTCCACTGGAGTACGGCGGACTTGGACTCTCGTACGCGAGCTACACGCGCGCGCTGGCGATGGTGACGAGCAAGGATGGCTCGCTTACCGCTCTCCTCTCGGCGTCGCAGTCGATTGGCCTCCCGCAGCCGCTCAAGCTCTTCGGTACGGCGGATCAGCAGCAGCGCTTTTACCCGCGCCTCGCCAAGGGCGCCATCTCGGCATTCGCGCTCACTGAGACCGACGCGGGCTCGGATCCGGCCAACATGCAGACGTCGGCAACGTTGAGCGAGAACGGAAAATACTGGACCCTGAACGGCGAGAAGCTGTGGTGCACGAACGGCACGCGCGCCGACCTGCTCGTGGTCATGGCGCGGACGCCGGACGTCGTGGTGAAGGGCAAGCCGCGCAAGCAGATCACTGCGTTCATCGTCGAGGCGAAGGCGCCCGGTGTCGAGGTGGTGCATCGCAGCCGGTTCATGGGACTCAAGGCCATCGAGAACGGCGTGCTCCGATTCACGAACGTTCGCGTTCCCGCCGAGGACATGCTCGGCGGGCAGGGGAAGGGGCTCAAGCTCGCGCTCGTGACGCTGAACACCGGCCGGCTCACGCTTCCGGCAAGCTGTGCCGGCGGCGGCAAGGCCATGCTCGAAGCCTCGCGAACCTGGGCGCGGGAGCGCGTGCAGTGGGGGCAGCCGATCGGAAAGCACGAGGCCATCGCGCAAAAGCTCGCCCTCATGGCTGCGAATACGTACGCAATGGAGTCGGTGGCCGAGTTGGCCGTCGCACTGGCCGAGCGTGGCAACTACGACATCAGGCTCGAGGCTGCGCTCGCGAAGATGTGGAACACCGAGGCCGGCTGGCGCATCGTGGACGACGCGCTCCAGATCCGCGGCGGTCGCGGTTATGAGACGGCGGACTCGCTGCGTGCGCGTGGCGAGGCGCCGTATCCGATCGAGCGCGCGATGCGCGACTTCCGCATCAACCTCATCTTCGAGGGGTCATCGGAGATCATGCGATTGTTCATCGCGCGCGAGGCGGTGGACCACCACTTCAAGACTGCGTTCGCACTTGTGGACCACGAATCCACCGGCCGGGAGAAGGTCGCGGCGCTCGGACGCGTGGCGAAGTTCTATCCGCTGTGGTACGCGGCGCGGTGGTTCGGGCGCGGCGCGCTGCCCACGTCGTATGCGGAGTTCGGCGCGCTCGGCAAGCACCTGCGCTGGGCCGAGCGCCAGACTCGGCGCCTTGGGCGCACGTTGTTTCACGCCATGGCGCGCTTCGGGCCCGGGCTCGAGCGGAGGCAGATGGTGTTGTTCCGCGCGGTGGACATCGGCGCGGATCTGTTTGCGATGACCGCGGCGTGCGTGCGCGCGAGAATGCTCGCGGAGCAGGGAAATGCCGAGGCAGCCGAGCTGGCGGACCTGTTCTGTCGAGAGGCCAGAGAGCGCATCGCGGTGAACTTCAGCCAATTCTATGGAAAGAACGACGCTGCGTTGTACCGGGTGTCGCAGCGCGTGCTTGCCGGCGACCATGCCTGGATGGAGCGAGGGATCATCAGCATGGTGGAGCAGGCGCACGCAGAGCTCGAGCAGCCGAGTCGCGAGCGCGAAGAGGTCGCCTTGTCATCCTGAACGCAAGTGCAACGGGGTTGGTAGCCTTCAGGGTCAGAGTCGTGGTGGCCTGGGGGCCAGAGTGGGGGAGCCGTCGGGGTCA
>JBKJMP010000151.1:0-5394 GCA_046596395.1 Gemmatimonadaceae bacterium | reverse complement strand
TCGGGAACGGCGGTGAGGTTGTAGGTGCCCTTGAGGAAATCGAGCTTCCCCTCGATGCGTGGATCCTCGGCGGTTCCCGTCACGTGCGCATTGAGGTTGAGCCGTCCCGTGATCGGCAGGTCACTCTGGAGCAGCTCAGCCACGTTCTCCACCGCGAAGTCCGTGACTTCGAGATCGAAGTTCGCCGTGCCCTTCGTCGGCAGGAGCCCGTTCGCGAAGATGCGCCGTCCCGGGCCGCTCGTGAGCTCGAGGTTCACGACCTCCACGCCCTCGGTGCCAAAGCGGATCGTGGACGGTCGCGTCGTCGTCCAGGTCGTCGTATCGAAGCGGAGGGCGACCTCCTGGAGGCGCAGCTCATTGCGCGCCTTGTCCAGGGTGAAGTCACCCTCCAAGCCATAGTCGCGCAACGAGCCCTGACGCACACCGATCCTCATGGTGCCATTCGGCGCGATGTAGCTGACCTCCCCGGAGAGGCTGTCGAACGCGAAGCCGAGCGCGCTCACCGTGTCGGCGCGAACTTCCGCGACGAGCTTCGATGTCTTCGTCAGCGCATCCACCCAGCTGTATTCCGCCTCGATACGCCGCGCCGAGTTGCCGCGCACCATGAGTCCCTCGCCGCTGGCATCTCCCTCGAGCGAGAACCGGTCAACAGATCCAGTGATCGTGCCTTTCGCCTTCAAGGAGCCGGCGAGGAGACCGCGCGGCACCGCGCGCGGCGTGTCCACTGGCAGGGTGAGCGTGACCGGGCGCGAGTTGTTCGCCGCGCGCGCAACCTCGGTCTCCTTCGCGAGCCGGGCCGAATCGGCGCGCGCCTTCACGAGCGCCTCGAACGCGAGGAGCGGCCGCGGTTTGACCACACCAGAATCCGGCGCGCTTGCTCCAGGAATGAAGCGCGCGAAACTTGCCAGCGAGTCGATGTCCACGTTGTACGCGAGCGTGCCGCTGAACGTGCTATCGAGGCCGAATTGGCCCGACACCTCCACCAGGGCACCCGATCCGGTCACCGTCATCTGCTCGATATTCGCGAGCCCGTCCGTGAGGCGCGCGCGCACGACCACGGAATCCACGCCGATCGTATCCACCGACGACGCGCCGAGATCCAGCGCGACGTCCGCGTACATCGTGGCCGGCTTGAAGCCGCGACCGCGCGCGCGACCGCTGCCCGACAGCGACGTCACCGGCCCATCGATCACCACCTTGCTGAGGTCGAGCGCAGTCACGTCGGTGACGACGTCGTATCCGAGCTCCTTCGAGAGAAAGTCGATGGGGCCGCGCATCGCGAACGTTCCGCCGCCAGGAAGCGTGAGACGCGTGTCGACCTGCAGCGCGTCGATCGGCCCGTGTGCGGACAACGGGCCGGTAGCGAGCCCTTTCAGCGGCAGCGTCGGCGCGAACTTCGTCAGCTCCGCCAGTGCGAACGGCCGCGCGATGACGTCGAGGTCGAGTGTCCGGCGTCCCGTCGTGTGCACGGACGCTCGGCCCACCGCGCGCGACACGTTGGGGCCATCCGTATGCACGATGTCGAGCCCCGACGCGACGAGTTGCCGGTCACCCGATCCGTTCAGCGTCGCCACACCGGTCAGCGTCCCGCCAATCGGCAGGAGCGGGAAGAGAAGTTTCACGATGTCGATCTGCAGCGGCGCAATGCGGACGCGAAGGTCGTTCGCGCTCACGACGACCTTCTCCCTGCCTGCAAAGCCAACGACGCCGTCGGCGATCACACGACTCGTTCCACGCTGGTACGCGTCGAACGTCACGTCGGCATCCACATCCATGCGCCTCGGCGTTCCGTCGAACTTGGCGCGGCCGGCGAGCACCCCTTGGCGCGGCGCGCGGATGCCGGGCGCCGCCGCTTCGATCTGCTTCGTCGTCAAGCCTGTGAACCGAACGTCCGCGTCATGGAAGAACACCGTGTCCGCGATCGTCACGCCAATGTCGCCGAGCAGGTGCGCGCCGCCCGTCCGCAGGTCCGCGTCGCGGATGACGTACGTCTGCGTCGCGCCCTTCCACAGCACGGAGAGGCCAAGCTTTCCGCTCCCCTCCTCAGGGAAGTGCGGGTACAGCCAGTCGAAATCTCGGAATGTCGCGGGCGTGGCGCCCAGGCTCAGGCGCAGGTCGCCGTTGCTCATGTAGTACACGCCGTCGCCCTTCATCGCGGAGTTGGGCAGGCGTGCCGCCGCGCCCTTCCACCACAGCGAGTCGTCGTTCACCTCGAAGTTGCCGGTGAGCGCGACCACCTTTGCGGCGGGCGGGCGGAACGGATACGCATCCATGCTCAGCGCGGCCACCTGGAAGTACTTGTTCCGCTGCAGAGGATCGGCCCAGCGCACGAGCGGCGCCTTCGCGTTCACGTGCTCCAGCATCACGACTTTCTGGTAGCCGCCGGGCGCCTCCATGATCCTGATGCGCGACTTCTCGTCGAGGGCTGCCTTCACCACGCTGTCGCGCACGCGCTCCGTGAGCCCCGTGCGCGGCGACCACGGCGACAACACCGTCACCTTGCCATCGACGACCGTCGCGTTGGTGAGCTTCACCCATGCGCCCCAGCCGGGCAGGGTGTCGCCAGGCGTCTTTGGTGGTGACGATGGCCAGAGGACCTTGTAGTTCCACTCGCCGTTCGGCGGGCGCGAGACGACGACGACCGGACGGTACATCACCACGTCGGTGAACTCGAGGCGCTTCGAGAAGAAGCGGCGCAGCACGTATCGCGCGGAGATCGAATCCGCCGTGAGGAACGGCTTCCCCGCGCTGTCCGTGATCGACACGCGCGTGAGCATCGCGCCGTCGAGCAGGTTGCCGCGCATCGCGCCGATGCGCACGATGCCGTGCGTGGTGCCCGCCAGGATGTTGCCGAGCTTGCGACGGATGCGCTCCCTCCCGAAATCCGTGTTCGACATGATCCACACCGCCGCCACTCCCAGGAGCGCGACGACGCTGAGCACGACGAGCAGGCGGAAGACGCGCTGCACCATCAGAAGGCCTGCCCGATCGACAGGTGGAGGATGAAGCGATCCAGCACGCCCCTGACCCCGCTGCCCGCCGGCGCGAGCCGCTTCGGTGTCGTGAGCGCGATGATCTCCGGGCGGCCGTTGCGTGTCAATTCCGTCACGACCGCGAGGTTCTCCGCGCGCGACGGGTTGAAGCCCACGTCGATGCGGATCGGGCCGACGTCGGAGTAGTACCGGATGCCGAAGCCGGGGGTGATGGCCCCGGTGCCCTTCACGAGGTCGGCGAGCGACTGCACGGTGGAGCCGAGCGGGTCGAGCACCTTCTCGCCGACCGCCGCACCGTCGATGAACAGGGCGCCGCCGAGATTCTCCATGAACGGCAGCAGGAACCGGTACTCGACGCTCGCCTCGATGACCGACGTGCCACCGAGCGCGCGCGGCGTGAAGTTCTCGTCGCCGATGGGCTTGTTCGCGGTATCGAGCAGGCCGTTGGGATTGCAGAACCGGATCGCGTCGGAGTTGATGTCGCACGGCGCACCCGATGCATCTTTCGCATTCGCGAGGAACTGTCGCGGCAGCGTGAGGATCCGCGGCCCAAGCTGGTTCTCGCCGTACCCGCGAACCGATTGCGAGCCCCCGGCATAGAACCGCTTGCGCGGATGCAGCACGGCCTGCCCAACGGTGCCTCCTCCCTCGAGCGGCCGCACGAACCCGAGCTTGAGGTGGCTCGCCAGTACGCCGCTCTTGCCACCCATGCGCGCGTACAACGCGCCTTCGGCGTACGCGCGGTTGTACCGGTAGTCCGAAATCGTGAAGCCCGACGCGTGCTCCAGCTCGGCGCGCGCCGTATAGCCGCGCATCGGGTTCAGCGGCTGGTCCGACCGGTCGACCTGCACCTGCGCGAGGATCGGCGACAGCCGCTGGTTTGCACGCAGCGCACCGATCGTCGTCGTATCGCACACGCCGAAGTTCACGCAGAAGTACGGACCGCCGGCATCGACCCGCGTCACCTCGAAGCGGTACGACAGGCTCGCCGGCGCGCGGAGCGCGAGCGAGCGTGTGTACGTGACGTTTCCACCATAGCCGCGATCGATGACGACCGACGGCACTGAGCGTCGCTGCGCGAATGCGCCGACGGACAGCGCGTTGCGCGGACGGCGCAGCCACGCGGGCTGGCGCGCCTCGATGCTCAGCTGCCACGTGGGAGAGAGGAAGTCCCCCGCGTCGCCCGTGATCGACGAGTCGACGAGCTGCCGGTGAAAGATCCCTTGCCCGTTGAGCGAGCCGGCGAGCAGGTTGCCCACTGTGGCCGAGACATCGAGCCGCCGGGCGCCGCCGAAGAGGTTGTAGTGGGTGAACCGCCCCTCCGTCTGCACGAAGTCCACCGTGTTGAAGCCTCCGCCCACGCGCGCCTCGTGCATCGGCGCTTCCCGCAGGAGGACGTTCACCGTCTTGAGGCTATCGAATGTCTCCGGGATGTCGAGCGCGGCCAGCTTGAACAGGTTCGATTCGTACAGGTTCCGCTGGCTCTCGATCATCTTGCTGCGGCGAAAGAGGTCGCCGGGCCGGAAGCTCAGGGAGTTCAGTACCGTGCTGGACGACACCTTGTCCGCGCCCGTGATGACGATGGAGCCCACCGTCGTCACGTGATTGCTGACGACGCGCAGCTGGAAGCGCGCCGTGCGCGCCACGGCATCGACGACCGTGGAGGTATCGACGAGCGCGTCGGCGAACCCGAGCTCCCACATCTCGTTCTGGAAGTTGACGCGCGTCGAGTCGAGCACGAAGAGGTCGAGTGGCTGCCCCACCTTGATCAGCGTGAGCTGCTCGAGCTTCTTCGCCGAAAGGACGCCGCTGTCCACCACGACGCGGACGTCGGACACGACCGTCGCCGGCCCCTCCTGGATGTCGAACCGGACAGCGACCGCGTTCTCGCCCACGCTCGTGACGGCGGTGTCCACCTGTGCTTCGCGGAAGCCGTGCTTGTAGTAGTACACGCGGATGCGGAGAACGTCGCGCTGGAGCTCCTTCCGGTCGAGGTAGTTGCGTTCCTCGAAGCCGCGGTAGTTGGTGAACCGGCAGAAGGGAGTGAGCACGAAGCTGCGGCACCGAGTGGCCTCGGTGTAGATGCTCGTCCGGAGGTCCGTAACGTCCACTGCGTCGCTCACGCCCTCGAACTCCAGCTTGCGCACCTCGATCCGGGCAGCCGGATCGAGGTGCAGTAGTTGGGCAGCAAGAGAGGGCGCAGCAAAGGCGCTCGCCACAAGGGCGAGCGCCAATCGCCCGAGTCGGCGAGGTAAGTCCATGGCGGGCCAATCTATAGCAAAGATAAGGCCCCGGGGAAAAACAGGCGAGAGCACGAGAGGAGAAGGGACGAGAGGACGAGAGGACAGCAGAAGTGGGGCGCGAGCCGGGTCGTCCTCGAGACGGGGCGGTTTTCCTCTCG
>JBKJMP010000047.1:0-3541 GCA_046596395.1 Gemmatimonadaceae bacterium | reverse complement strand
GCAATGGCGGCTCCGGCGAAACCAACAAGGTCGGCTACAACGGTGGCCTCGGCCTGCGAGTTGGTTTGTTCGGGCTCTCGGCATTTGCCGAAGCGCGGCTTCATCACATTCCCGGTCCCAACACCGCGACCATCAAGAACGTGACGACCAACACGCAACTCCTTCCGCTGACCATCGGCGTGACGTTCTAGGGGACCTCTGTCTGGCCCATGAACCGCCCCGCGGCGTATCTTTCCGATCGCTGGCGCCGCCGAAGGCGAGTTGTTCGGTCCTAGAATGAGGGGCGATGGAACTGCGGGACGAACTTCAGGGCGCGCTGGGCGGGGCCTATACCCTCGAGCGCGAGCTCGGCGGTGGCGGGATGAGCCGCGTGTTCGTGGCCACCGAAACTGCGCTCGGCAGGAGCGTTGTGGTGAAAGTCCTGGCGCCCGAGCTCCTCGAAGGCGTGAACATGGACCGCTTCCGGCGCGAGATCCTGCTCGCCGCCAAGCTCCAGCACCCGCATATCGTCCCCGTGCTGGCGGCGGGAGAGACGGGTGGAATGCCCTTCTATACCATGCCACTGGTGGAAGGGCGGTCGCTGCGCGCGCGGCTCGAAGAAGGGGGCGCCCTGCCCATCTCCGAGGCCGTCGGCATCCTCCGTGACGTCGCGAAGGCCCTGACCTACGCGCACGAGCGCGGCGTGGTCCACCGCGACATCAAGCCAGACAATGTGCTGTTGAGCGGTGGCGCGGCCGTCGTCACTGACTTCGGGATTGCGAAGGCGCTGTCGGAATCCAAGCTCAAGGCGCCGTCGGCCACGCTGACGCAGATGGGGACGTCGCTCGGGACGCCCGCGTACATGGCGCCGGAACAGGCCGCAGCCGATCCGTCCACCGACCATCGGGCCGACATGTACGCCTTCGGCTGCATGGCGTACGAGCTCCTCGCGGGGCGGCCGCCGTTCGTCGGCAAGTCACCACAGAAGCTGCTCGCAGCGCAGATGGGGGAGCTGCCGACGTCACTCGCCGAGTTGCGCCCGGACACGCCGCCTCAACTCGCGGCGCTCGTGATGAAGTGCCTCGAGAAGGACGCCGACGACCGGCCGCAGAGCGCTGGTGACCTGGTCCGCGCGCTCGACGTGGTGACGACGAGCGATCAGCAGCGCGCCATGCCGCCGATCCTGCTCGGTGGCAGGCAGATGGTCGGGAAGGCGCTCGCGCTCTATGCCGTGGCGTTCATCGCGGTCGCGGTCGTGGCGAAGGCGGCCATCGTGGCCATCGGCCTGCCGGACTGGGTACTCCCGGGCGCATTGATCGTGATGGCCTTCGGGCTTCCGGTGATTCTCTTCACCGGGTACGTGCACTACGCCACACATCGGGCAGCGACCGAAACGCCGACGCTCACGCCGCGTGGAACGCGCACCTCGCGAGGAACGATGGCGAACATCGCCGTGAAGGCGAGCCCGCACGTCAGCTGGAAGCGGACGACCCGCGGTGGCGTTGTCGCCTTCACCGCGTTCGTGCTGCTCGTCGGAGCGTTCATGGGGCTGCGCGCCCTCGGCATCGGTCCCGCCGGATCGCTGCTGGCCGCTGGAAAGCTCACGGACGACAACCGCATCGTCGTTGCCGACTTCCTGATGAAGGGCGGCGACTCGTCGCTCGCGAGCGTGGTGACGGAAGCGGTGCGCACTGGACTGAGCGAATCGACACTGTTCACGATCCTGCCCCCGGCGAGCGTGGCGGGCGCGCTCCAGCGGATGCAGCGCGACCCGGCCAGTCGTCTCGATTCGGCATTGGCGCGCGATGTCGCCGTGCGCGAGGGCGCAAAGGCGTACGTGACCGGCGAGGTCACGCCGTTCGGGCAGGGGTTCGCGATTGCGATGCGGCTCGTCGCGGCTGATTCGGGCACCGTGCTCGCGTCATTCCAGAAAACGGCGGATGGGCCGAGCGAGCTGCTCGCGACGATCGACAAGCTGACGCGAAGCTTGCGCGGGCGGGCCGGCGAGTCGCTCAAGAAGGTCCAGACCGACCCTCCCCTCGACCAGGTGTCCACTGCATCGCTCCCGGCGCTCAAGAAGTACGTCGAAGGCGCGCGCGCGGTAGACGCGAGCCGCCCGGAGGATGGCATCCCGTTACTGAAGGAAGCCGTCGCGCTGGACACGACGTTTGCTTCCGCCTGGCGGAAGCTCGGCGTCGCGTATCGGAATGCAGACTTTCCGCGAGAGTTCGGCGATTCCGCGGTGGTGAAGGCCTATCAGTTTCGCGATCGGCTTCCGGAGCGGGAGCGCGGCATGCTCGTAGGCTACTACTACGGAAGCGGGCCGGGGCGTGATCGGGTCAAGGCGATCGCCGCGTACGAGGGCATCCTGAAGCAGTATCCACAGGACGGTGCGGCAATCAACAACCTCGCGCTCGCACTGGCGTCGCGCCGCGAGTTCGCGCGCGCCGAGTCGCTGTACCGGCGCGGATTGGAGCTGGACCTAAATGCTCAGACGCGGTACGTCAATCTCATCGAGCAGTTGCTGCACAATGGCAAGATCTCGGATGCGGAGCGTCTGATCGGCGAGGCCCAGAAACGCTTTCCGAATACTGCCGTCTTCGGCGCCCAGCAGTCCGCAGCGGTATACCTCAAGGGGGACATCGATTCGTCAACCCGAATGTTGCAGATGTTGCGGTCCACTGGCTCGCCGAGGGACAGGGCGTCCGTGAGCTACGGCCTTTCGGAAGCCAGCATGCTCAATGGCAAGGTGAACGAGTCGTTCGTCAGGCTCGCCGAGGCGCGCCGTGCGGATTCGCTGCGCGGCGTTCGATCCGAGCCCTTGCTCGACTCACTGAGCGCCGCCTTCGCGGACATCTGGGTGCGCGAGCAGCCCGAGCGCGGGATTCGGCGAGTGGAGGCCGCACTCATCCGGCATCCGATGTCAGCGCTCGCGCCAGAGCGGCGGCCGCATTTCTTCGTCTCCAGCCTGTACGCGCTGGCCGGGAAGCCCGATCGAGCGCGCGCGACGCTCGCACTCTATGACGCCGAACAACTCGATCCCAGCTGGCGACGTGTGCAGGAGCCTGGCCGACGTCGGGCGCTAGGGGAGATCGCGCTTGCCGAACGGCGGCCGACCGAGGCGCTCGTTGAGTTTCGTCGCTCGGACGTGCTGCCTGATGGCCCTGTCGATGGGTGCCGTATCTGCCTGCCGGCGAAGCTCGCGCGAGCATTCGACCAGGCGGGGATGGCTGACTCGGCGTTGATGATGTTCGAGCAGTACGTCACCACACCGGACGCGGGGCGGTTCGTGTGGGATCGCGATCCGATCTACCTCGCCGGCACCTACAAGCGTCTTGGCGAGTTGTACGAGGCGAAGGGCGATCGGGTGCGCGCGGCGGCGAACTACAGAAAGTTCATCGCTCTTTGGAAAGACGCCGATCCGGAGCTGCAGCCCAAGGTGAGCGAGGTTCGCCGGCGGCTCGCGCGACTGGGTGGTATCGAAGGTCGCTGAGCATTCAACGTTCAGCACGAGGAAGTGGGCATGAACCTCTACCTGATCCCACTGGTCGCGGGCGTCGTG
>JBKJMP010000573.1:0-3225 GCA_046596395.1 Gemmatimonadaceae bacterium | reverse complement strand
GCGCCCCGGTTCGACCATCGCATTGTCACATGCCGCCAGCCGACCATAGGACTCGTGCGCGTCACCTCTTGTCGAACATATCCACTCGCTTCACGTCACGCGTGAACAGCTACTGGTTCGTACCAGAGATGTTCACGCGCGACGTGAAGCGAGTGGATGTGTTCGACAGGAGATGACGCACACGAGCCCTATGGTCGGCTGGCGGCATGTGACAATGCGATGGTCGAGCCGAGGCGCGGGGAAATCAATGAAGGACGAGGAAGATGCGCGCCTCGTCGGCTTCATCCGATTGTCAGGACGAACGCTTCCCGGAGCATGAAGGAGGACAAATGGCGATGTCATCTCCTGGTGCAGTTGAACGTGACACCGCCACCTATCGCGCTTCGCCGCGGAATCGCCAAAAGGTCAGCCCGCCGCGCTGAAGCCCGAGGAGCCGTCGCTCCGCCGGCCCTCGGCCATCGCCGATGAGCTGCGCCATGTCGGACAGGAAACCAGCGTTGCCGAACAACGTGTGGCCCAGCATGTCTCCACGCACCCGTGTCGCGTCGATCGTGTCCATTCCGTCCACGACGGTGAGGGAATCGCCGCCGAGTCCGAGTCGCCAGACGCCGTTGACGGAGCGCGATGCGCGGAGGGCGTCGTCGTCGCTCGATGCATAGAGCGTGACGCGTTCTGCGCGCGCGCGTATCAGCGGCAGGATGTCCCGACGAAAGACGCGCGCGTCGTAGTCGGCTGCGGCCAGCACGACTTCGCGCAACCGCGGCAGCGAGTCGCCCGGTGGGATGATCGACAACGCCTTCGCGACGACTTCCGAGCCCATCGAGTGTGCGAGAAGGTTCACGCGGTCCGGAAGCGCTGCGGGCACGACGCCCTGCAGCGTTCGCACGAGGAAGTACCCTGCGTTGCGCGCCTCCTGGAGGTCACGCATGTAGCTCGACACCGACGCCGCCGATGGCCACGTGAAGAGCACGACGATGCCGTCGAAGCTCATGTCCGCCGCAACCTGCGCGGCGCGCAGCGTGGCGTCCTCGAACGACACGTTGAACCCATGGACGAAGACGAGGACGTTGCGCGAGCGCGTGGTTGCGAGATCCGCGGCAAGGCGCTGGACGAAGCGCACGGAATCGACAGGGATGACGCCGGTGATGAGGAACGCCTTTGCGGGATCGGGAGCGGACCCGAAGGTTGATGACAGGGTTCCCTGGCGCGGCAGGTCACCGACACCGCGCACGCGATAGGGCGGCACGCTGACGGTGACCGCCGCGAACTGCAGCGAGCCTGCGTCATCGCCATTGAATCGGTCTGCCGGACGTTCGCTGGCAGCGAAGCGCCGGTTCGTGGCGACGTAGATCACCACGCGCATCGCGCCGGTGTCCAGCGCCGCGTACGAGCGCGGCGTTGTCGCACGCGGAACAACCGGCGCCGCAGTGGGCACCGGGACCACTACGGGGGCGCTCCCACCGCAGCCGGCGGCGCCCGCCGCCATGAGCATCGCACAGAAGGCAGCGAGGCGATTCCTGCGCACGCCAGTCGTCCTGGTATCAGGCGGAGCCATTGGTATCAGGGTGGGGACGGGTTGCACTCCCGATCTCGTGAACGAACGTATTCTACCATGGAGGCGCGCCGAGGCCAGTGAAAATCGCCGTCAGTAATCCCGCAGTGCTTCTGTGGGCTGCACGGCAAGCGCGCGCCACGTCGGCACGACGCACGCGATCAGGAACACGACGGTCATCAGCGTCGTGTACGCTCCAAGCGTGAGGAGTTCTTTTGCCGTCGGCCAACCGTTGTCCGTGCCTCCCTGGAGCACCCATACCAGCACGGTGCCGGCGAGCAGCCCCATACCGAGCTGGCGGAGCGGGTGGGCGAACACCGCTCTGACGATGCGCCACGGGGTGCCTCCGAGCGCGACGCGTACGCCGATCTCTCGCGTCCTGCGAGAAACGGCAAACGACATCACGGCGTAGATCGAAACGAGCGAGAACACGAGAATCATCGCGCTCACGATGGTCGTCATCTTGACCCAGAACCCGTGAAAGTCGACGTCCGCCTGCTCGACGTCTTTCAGCGGCACCAGGTCTCTCAGGTGCAGCGTTACGTCCACGTCCGTCGCGATGGCGCGCAGGCGCGGCGCAAACACCTTGGGGTCGTCACGGAGGTGTATCGCGACATTCAGCGGATACATCGAGGCGCGGACGAGCGGATGATAGATCCCCGCCGGTCCCCATCCCGACTTGATACCGACATCGGGCGCGACACCGATGATCTCGAACCACGGCTGCTTCTCGGGATTCGACTGGCTCACATACCGGACGCGCCGGCCGATGGGATTCTTCCCCCCCATCTCTCGGTCCACGAATGCCTTGTTCACCACGGCGACTCGTGCGTCGGGATTGGCCTCACTGGGGTTGAACCAGCGCCCCGACAACATCGAAACACCGAAGACGTCGAGATACTTCGGATCGACCTTCGACGTTCCTACGATGTGACCACGTTCGTCGTACTGAGGCAGCGCGCCCTCGTCGACCTCGACCTGATGGTTCGGGTGGTACTGGCGCGGCAGATGCTCGGCGAACACGACATTCGCCACGCCGGGTTCCGACTGAAGTCGCGTCTCGAGCTTCTGTGCGGCTGCCGCGTAGCGAGCCTGAAACGCAGCGGCACTCGTATCGGCGCCGAGTTCTGTTGGCGAGCGCTCCATGTCGAGCCGAACCGAGAGGTACTGCTCGACGGGGAAAGGCAGCCGCCGTGTCTCGAGCTTCACGGCGTCCTTGCGCAGGATGAAGGTGACGACGGGAAAGCCCATCGTCACGGCGAGCTGCACCACGATCAGGACCGTCCACATTCCGCCGAACTTCGTGCCGCTCGCGCCGGCCGTGCTCTTGAGGCGATTCCCGAGGTCGTGCGTGATCTTGAGTCCAGGAAGGACTCCCGCGATCGCAGCGGCGAGCAGCGTGAGCAACGCGGTATACACGAAAGTCAGCGGCGAGAGTTTGCCGTCGACCCAGAACGGAAACTGGCCACTCCCGTCGGTGAGCACTCCGCGCATTTGATCGAGCGCCCACCGTATCCCCCAACTAGCCGCGGTCAGCCCCACCACCGCTGCGACGCCGCCGAGCACCAGTGCTTCGGCGAACATCTGCATGACGATGCGCCGTCTCGTGGCGCCGAGCGCGGACCGGACAGCGATCTCGTTCTCCCGCGTTGCCGCGCGCGCGAACATCAGCA
>JBKJMP010000551.1:0-3930 GCA_046596395.1 Gemmatimonadaceae bacterium | reverse complement strand
TCCAGCGCTTCGTCACCGTCAATGCGCCGGTCGTCGCACTCACGCACGTTCGCGTGGTCGATGGCACGGGCGCGCCCGCGCGCGACGACCAGACGGTCATCATCGATGGCTCTCGGGTGCATTCGGTCGGTCCCTCCGCATCGGCGACGATACCAGCCGGCGCACAGGTCATCGACCTCACCGGACACACGATGCTGCCCGGACAGGTCGGACTGCACGAGCATACCTACTTCGGTGGCGTGCGACGACTGACGCAGATGAGCGTGAGCGGGCCGTTGCTCTACCTCGCGCACGGCATCACCACCGCCATGTCCGCGGGCAGCCAGCTTCCGTATCACGAGCTCAACATGAAGCGCGCAATCGATGCCGGCGTGTTGCCGGGCCCGCGCTTCGAGATCACTGGCCCGTACCTCAACGGTGGTCCGCCACGCAACGCCATGTCGCGCAACGTGAACTCCGCGGAAGACGTCCGCCGAGTAGTGGCGTATTGGGCCTCCGAGGGCGCGACGTGGTTCAAGTTCCTCGGCTCCGTATCGCGCGACGTGCTGCGCGCCGGCATCGAGGAGGCGCACGCGCGCGGCCTCCGCGTCACTGGCCATCTCTGCTCCGTCACGTTCACGGAAGCGTCCACGATGGGTATCGACCTGCTCCAGCACGGCTTCATCACGAACAGTGATTACGTCGCGAGCAAGACGCCCGACGCCTGCCCCGCCGAGAACATGCGCGTGCAAGCCGACGTGGACGTGAAGTCCGCCGCGGTGCAGTCGAGCATCCGCTCGCTCGTCGCGCGCCGCACGGCGGTCGTCTCCACGCTCGGCGTGTACGAGACGTTCATGCCCGAGCGCGCGCGACTCGACCCGCGCGCGCTCGAGATGCTCGATCCGGAAACGCGCAAGGAAGTCGAGGCGACGCACGCGGGCCTGGCAGGGACGGGACTGCTCGTCCCGCCGCGCCTACTCCAGAAGATGATGGCGTGGGAGCGCGACTTCGTCGCGGCTGGTGGACTACTCGGCGCGGGCTCCGACCCGTGGGGGACGGGATTCCTTCCGGGATTCGGCAACCTGCGCAACTACGAGCTGCTGGTCGAAGCCGGCTTTTCGGCCGAGCAGGCCGTGCAGATCATGACGCTGAATGGGGCGCGCATCATGGGGCTCGACGCCAATATCGGATCGGTAGTGCCGGGCAAGCTCGCAGATCTGATGATCGTTCGCGGAGATCCTACGCGCGTGCCATCCGTGATTTACGACGTGGTGACGGTGTTCAAGGATGGCGTTGGCTACGGCGCCAGCCTGTTGCGCAAGGCAGCGAAGGGGCGAGTGGGTGTCAGCTGAGAACGCGGTTGCGCAACCCCGGGAAACAGTAGCTTCGATGCCCGGGCGCCGAGCGGATGTTCCCGCGCGCCCCAGACTCGGAGCGGGTTCCGTCTAGCGCGATGGAGCCAGATGCCCGCGATCGTGGATCGGGCCCGGACGGTCCTTGAGCATCCCCGCCGGCCGGCGCGCCGCCACCGCCGCCACCTCCGACACAATGGCGAGCGCGATCTCCTCTGGCGTCTCCGCACCGAGATCGAGCCCGACCGGCGAATGCACCCGCGCGGGAGGCGCGCCGTCCTCGGCGCGCTCGCCAAGGAGCTCCATCGTTCGACGCCGCGGGCCGAGCACACCGATGTAGCCGGCGCCGGCATCCAGCATGGTGTGCAGGTACGCACGGTCGTGCGTGGCCGCATGCGCCATCACCACCGCCATCGTGCGCTCGTCGAGCGTCATTTGGTCGCCGAGCGCGCAGCGCTCTGCCGATGGACTCGCGCAGACGAGCGCGTCGGCATCCGGAAACCGCGCGGCCGACACGAAGCTTGCGCGATGGTCCACGACGGTCACGTGCCAGCCCATCTGCTTTGCGAGCCGCACGACTGGAATCGCGTCGTTGCCTGCTCCACACACCACGAGGGGCGTCGCCGGCCGGACCGTCTCGCGCACGACGTCGCTCTCGAGTTCGAGCAACAGCGGCTCCCCCTCGAGCACCGTGCCGTCCTCGGCGATCACGGCGCGCGTCCCGATCGGAAGGCCACTGGATGTGCGCACGAGCGTCGCCAGCGTTACGGGCTCGCGACGCTTCGCGAGACGCTCGTGAAACGCGATCGACGCATCGAGCGCCGCGCCGGTGAGCGGCTCCAGCAACAGGTCGATGACGCCCTGGCAGCCGAGACCGAGACCAAGGATGACGTCATCCGATGCGCGCGTGTCGTACTGCACGATCTCCGGGCGCCCCGCAGCGAGTACGTCTGGTGCGCGCGCGACGATGTCCGCCTCGAGGCACCCGCCGCTGACGGCACCGATCGCTTCGCTGCCCGATGTGACCACCATGCGCGCTCCGGCACCCCGGTAGACGGATCCCTCGACCGCCAGCACGGTGACGAGCAACGCACTTTCGCCGCGCGCGCGCGCGGAGGTGAGGGCCTGTCGGATGCGATCGAGCTCGCGCATGGTGGAGAATACGACGGAAGTCGCGACCGTGACAGTCGCGGCTTGTGGATTTGCAACGAGCACACAAGTTCTGGCATGCGCATCCTCCCGGTCCTCTTGCTCCTCGCCCTGCCAGTCGCGGTAGAGGCGCAGTCCGATACCTCGGTGAAGCTCGTCGTCACGCTCGATCGCCCCGATTGGCGGTATCGCACGGGAGACTCGGCGAGGTTCACCGTTTCCCTCGCTCGAAGCGGACGTCCCATACCCGGTGCGCTCGTTCGCGTGGACGTCGCCCCGGAACGCATGCGCCCGCTCCGTTCAGACACCCTGGATCTCTCGTCCGGGCGCACGACGATGGCGAGCACGCTTTCCAGGCCTGGTTTTCTTCGCGCCACCGCGCGTGCGGTGGTCGCCGGTACCACCTACACGAGTCTCGCGACCGCCGCATTCGATCCCGAGCGGATTGCGCCATCGGTCACCGCGCCAGCCGATTTCGATGCCTTCTGGCGCACCGCCGTCGCCGACGCGCGGCGCACGCCGCTGGAGCCGACGATGACCCGGCTGACGCAGCGTTCCACGCCCGAGGTAGACGTCTACCTCGTGTCGTTCCAGAACCACATGCCCGGTAGCCGCCTCTACGGCATGCTCTCGGTGCCCGCGAGGCCCGGCAAGTACCCCGCGACGCTCGTCGTTCCAGGCGCTGGTGTCCGTCCGTACTTCCCGAGCATCGCCACCGCTCGCCGCGGCATCATTCATCTCGCCATCGGCATCCACGGCATTCCCGCCGATCACGACTCGCTGATCTACACCGAGCTCCGCGCGACGGCACTGCGGCAGTACTGGTCGTACGGAGCTGAGGATCGCGACCTGTACTACTACAAGCGCGTGTACGTTGGCGTGGTGCGCGCGGGGGATTTCCTGCTCAGCCACCCGCAGTGGGATGGCGTGAACTACGTGGTGCAGGGCGGCAGCCAGGGCGGTGGCCTCGCGATCGTCGCCGGCGTGCTCGACCCGCGCGTGAAGGCAATCGCCGCGAGCTACCCCGCCATGTCTGACCAATTTGGCTACTTCAGCGGACACGCGGGCGGGTGGCCGCACATGTTCGCCGACACCACGCGCATCCGCGCGCTGGCCGAGAAGAAGGAGACGATTCGCTACTACGACGTGATCAACTTCGCCCGCGTGCTGCGCGTGCCGGGCATGTACGCGTGGGGCTTCAACGACGTCACCGTTCCGCCCACGTCGTCCTACGCGACGTTCAACACCATCTCGGCGCCGAAGGAATCGATCATCGCACCCGAGGCTGGCCACGCTCGCACGCCGGCGCAGGTCAGTGCGATGGATGCGTGGATCCTGAAGCGACTCGGCGTCGAACGACCGTAGCGAGCGCGGTCAGCTCGAGTAGTACGCCGCGTTTTCCTCGATGTACCCCTTCGTGAGGTCGCATCCGAACGCCGTCGCTCGCGAA
>JBKJMP010000241.1:0-3711 GCA_046596395.1 Gemmatimonadaceae bacterium | reverse complement strand
GAAATCCTGAAAGCGGGCTTCATGGTGGTCCGGGGCATCAACAAGCGATGATTCTCGGGATCGACGCGCACTGCATCCGCGGTGCTGGCGGCAGCATCACGCATCTCCGCGAGCTCTTGCGGGTGGCGAATCCTGGAGCCGCGGGTTTCTCGAAGGTGGTGCTGTGGTCAGGCGGGGAAACGCTGGCAAAGATCGATGATCGCCCTTGGCTGGTGAAGCACCATCCTCCCGCGCTCGACAAGGGACTGGTCGCCCGATCGCGATGGAGCACGTCCGAAGTCGCGTCCCTCGCGACCAGTGCGGGATGCAATGTCCTCTGGCTTCCGGGATGCTCCTACGCCGGCTCGTTTCGCCCCTTCGTGGCGATGAGCCGCAACATGCTGCCGTTCGAGTGGGCCGAGATGCGTCGATTTGGCGCATCGCCTCGACTGCTCAAGTTCCTGCTCTTGCGCGTTTCCCAGTCCGCCACCTACCGGCGCGCGAACGGGATGATCTACCTCTCCGAATATGCGAAGCGCCATGTCGGGGCCGTCGTCGGGAAGGCGGCGGGCGTGAGTCGAGTCATTCCACATGGGATCGAGTTCCGTTTCGCGCAGCGGGACGCGTCGGCGCCTGGCGCCGTGGTTCCCCTCGCCGGCCAGCCGCTGAAGCTCCTGTACGTATCCGTCGTGGATGTCTACAAGCATCAGTGGCGCGTGATCGACGCAGTGGAGCAGCTTCAGCGATCCGGAGTGTCCGTCGAACTCACCCTGATCGGTCCGATTTTTCCCGACGCGGAGAAGCGGTTTCGGACGTCCCTCGCCGGGTTTCGGGGCGTGCCCGGATCCGTCAGGTATCTCGGATCCGTCCCGCATGCGGAGCTCCATCGACACTATCACGACGCCGACATCTTCGTCTACGCGTCGAGCTGCGAAAACCTGCCGAACATCCTGCTGGAGGCCATGGCGGCCGGGCTCCCCGTGGCCTGTTCGTCCCGTGGGCCGATGCCTGAGATTTTGAAGGACGCCGGTGTATACTACGATCCGGAGAACTCGTCTGAAATTGCCGCAGCGATTCAGCTGCTCGCTTCCTCAGCGGCGCTTCGCGCGGACAAAGGTAGCCTCGCGAGCCGGTATGCCGAGTCCTACTCCTGGCACCGGTGCGCTGCTGAAACGCTCGCTTTCCTGGCTGAGGTCGGGCGCCACGCTGCGCCATCACCTATCGCTCGTTCAGAATGATCATCGTCGGGATAAATGCTTTTCATGGAGATTCCTCAGCGTGCGTGCTCCGCGACGGCGTCATGCTCGCGGCGGCCGAAGAGGAGCGTTTCCGCCGCATCAAGCATTGGGCAGGCTTCCCTAGCGAAGCTATCCGGTATTGCCTCGCGGAAGCAGGGATCTCGCTATCGCAGGTCGATCATGTCGCCGTGAATCAGGATGCCACCGCGAACCTGGGCAGTCGCGTGAAGTTCATGCTTGGCAACCGCCCGGATCTCGGCATGGTGGTCGAACGCATTCGCAACAAGCGAGCGCGTGCCGGCATCGATGAGCATCTGGCGCGTGCATTTCCCAACGGCCGGTTTGCCGGTGAGATGCACGCCGTGGAACACCACATTGCGCACCTGTCTTCCGCCTTTCACGTGTCCCCCTTCGCCGATGCCGTCATCGTTTCCGTCGACGGCATGGGCGATTTCGCGAGCGCCGCGTGGGGTGTTGGCCACGGGACGGAGATCACGGTCAACGAGCGTGTCTACTTCCCGCACTCGCTGGGGATCTTCTATCAGGCCCTGACGCAGTTCATCGGCTTTCCCCACTACGGTGACGAGTACAAGGTGATGGGGCTCGCCCCGTACGGCGAACCGGCGTACCTGCCGCAGATGCGGCGCATCGTGAAGCTGCAGCCTGACGGCGGCTACCGGCTCGACCTCGAGTACTTTCGCCATCATCGCGAGAAGATCGAGTACGAATGGGAGGACGGGTCGCCGTCCACGGGTGCGTTGTTCACCGACGCGATGAGCGAGTTGCTCGGGCCCCGCCGCGATCCCGCCGAACCCCTGTTGCAGCGCCACAAGGACATCGCGCGTTCCGTGCAGGCGATGTACGAGGAAGCATTCTTCCACCTGCTGAACGGGCTTCACGCTCGTCACGGCCTCGATGCCATCGCCATCGCCGGCGGATGCGGCATGAACTCGGTCGCGAACGGCAAGATCACCCTGAAGACGCCCTTCCGTCGCGTGTACATTCCCGCCGCGGCGGGCGATGCCGGTGGCGCGATCGGCGCAGCCTATCAGGTCTGGCACTCGAAGGGCGGTGCGCGCACCGCCGCACACGACCACGCATACTGGGGCCCGCACTTCGACGATGCCTACGTGCAGGGCATGCTCGACGCCAGGGCCGACGACGTGACCGCGCGTGGGTGCGTGGTCACGCGCGTGGACGACGTCGATGACCTCTGCGCCCAGACGGCAGCCGCCGTCGCCAATGGTGAAGTCGTCGGCTGGTTCCAGGGACGCATGGAGTGGGGGCCGCGGGCCCTGGGGAACCGGTCGATCCTCGGCGATCCGCGGCGCGCGGACATGAAGGACATCCTCAACCTGAAGATCAAGCGTCGCGAATCGTTCCGGCCGTTCGCGCCATGCGTGCTGCGCGAGGATGTCGCGGCGTGGTTCGAGGTCGACAGCGACGTCCCCTTCATGATGCAGGTCTACCAGATTCGCGCGGACAAGCGGCCTCAGATCCCGGCAATCACGCACGTCGACGGATCGGGACGGCTGCAGACCGTGCACCAGGATACGAATCCGAGATACCACGCGGTCATTCGCGCGTTCAAGGACCTCACGGGTGTCCCCATGGTCCTCAACACCTCATTCAACGAGAATGAGCCTGTCGTCTGTCGCCCGGAAGAAGCGCTGGACTGCTTCCTCCGGACGGAGATGGACTATCTCGTCATCGGCGACTGGGTAATTCGCCGGGTTCGTCAGGCTCCGTAGCGATTCGCCAGCACTAGACCGCGGACTTTTCAATCTCCGCCGCGGCCTTGTGCAGTTCCGCGACGACCGTCTTCGACTCCGCATCCGTCATCCCCGCATACAGCGGAAGCGTGATGGTGAGGCGCTCGGCAAGATAGGCGTTCGGGAAGTCTTCCGGCCGGATCCCGTACTTCTCGGCGTAGTAGCCGAGGTGCGCTGCCGCGTGCGTGCCCTGTCGCGTGATGATGCCCATTGCCTCGAGCGACGCCATGATGGCATTCCGCCGCTCCGTCACTTCGGCCACCGTGTCGAGCGCCGGAGCTACGGGCGTGAACAGGCACACGTACGATTGATGGCCGTGCACGTAATCAGGGTGACGGAAGGGCAGCTGCAGCCACGGGGTGCCGGCGAGCAACTCGTCATAGCGGATCGCCCCAGCGCGGCGTGAGCTCATGATGGTGCTCGCCTTCTGCATCTGCGTCACGCCGAGCGCGCCCTGCATGTCCGTCATGCGGAAGTTGTAGCCCAGGTGGCGGTACTCCGCGAGAAGGAAGGAGTGCTTCGCCGAATGCCGGTCGAAGTCGGTGCGGCTCGCGCCATGATCGCGCAGGGTCCGCGTCAGGGCATTGAGCTTCGCGTCGGCGGTCGTGATCATCCCTCCCTCACCCGTGGTGATGGCCTTGCGCGGGTGAAACGAGAAGCAGCCAAACTCGGCGAATGTTCCGACGTGTCGCCCGCGGAACCACGTATCGAAGCCGCACGCG
>JBKJMP010000619.1:0-4214 GCA_046596395.1 Gemmatimonadaceae bacterium | reverse complement strand
CAATCGTCCACTGTCGGACCTCGTGGGCGATTGGACGCCGCGATGACGCGGACGTCGACGCGGACGCTCCGATCGGACCCGATCGGGCGCATCTCGCCACTCTCGATCACGTGCAGGAGCTTTCGCTGCACGCTGTTCCCGGCCTTGCCGATCTCGTCGAGAAACAGCGTCCCACCGTTGGCGCTCGCAAAGTGGCCCGCGCGCGTCTGTCGCGCATCCGTGAACGCACCCGGGATGTGTCCGAAGAGGTCGGACCCCGCGAGCGCGTCGTCCATGGCACCGACCTTCACACCGTGAAAGGACGCCCGCGCCCGCGGAGACTCCGCGTGTACGTGACGGGCGATACGCGTCTTGCCGGTTCCGGATTCTCCCTCGAGGAGGATGGGAACCGTGCTGCTGTGCGCGAACCGAGCGAGTTCACCGATCGCGCGCTGAAAGGCGGCGCTCGTGTACCGGTAGCCGCTGCCCTCCGCGCGGTCGATATCGCACGGGGATTGCGTGACGTGAGCGCTTTTCCGCTGGGGAGTGGACTGCACGATAGCCGTGTCGAGGGTTCGCACGTGACGTACGTCATCTGAGCTCTTTGGCACGTCGGCGGGAGGGAGGGCCGAGTGCACGCGACACGATATGGGAACGACGTGAGTTGAACGTGAGTGGAGAATCCATCGCCCACCCACTGCAGCGATAGCTCGGGCAAGTGCGGCCCACCCGAGCGGCCTGCGTTCCGTCACGCGCCCCGCGCGCGGCGACACGCTGTGCAGATATCGGGCGAGCTAGGGTGACGTCTCGGTTGCCCGCGGACACCACGGGCGCTCGTTGGTGCACCGTTCGTCAGCGCGGCCATTCCTCCACCGCAAGAGCTCATCAGCTGGTGCCGGCTTGCCTTTGCGGCGCAACTCCTTGTTTCGAGCAGCGGCACGATCGACGCAATCGCCCTCGAACTGCACTTTCCTTCGCCGGTAGCGATGCGGAACATGCTCATGCGATGCCTCGGCATGAAGGCGAGCGAGCTGCGCACTCGTGGCGGACTTCATGTCGTGCTGACCCGTCTGGAGAAGCGCTGTGACATCCGCGCGTCAGAAACACCTGGCACTCGTCGACGCGCGATATGCCCTTCGTCGATGAAATCCTGTCGCCCTCGTCCTTTACCGGGGCTGCTTGATTTTCGGCGAAGAGGCGTCCCACGCTTCCCTTCGCTCGCGACGAATGTCAATAACGTCATGAAAAGAGGGTGTTTCTGTCATAAAAACCCCCTTGATGCTTTGCTTACACCTGCCGACACTCCTTGGGTCGGAATTGATTGCCCCGTTTGAGTCACGATAGGAGACCAGGTGTTCGAGTCATTGCCACGTGTACGACATCTTCCGTTCTTCACCGAGCTCGCCGCTGCCGACGAGCGCGACGACACGTGGCGTGCCATCAGCGCCGGCCTCGTGTTGCTGCGACTGCTCGACGCATGGATCGAGGAGGGTGGCTCCGCCGTTACGGCCGACGGCTGGGGAGTGCGTTCGGTCGAGGCGTCCATCGAGGAGATGCCGGAAGGCATGCCGGCGCGCGCCATTCTCACCAGCGCGCTCGACGCGCTGACGAAGGCGCGTAGCGGCGACATGCACACCGTAGCGCCTCGCCTGATGGCCTACGCGCGCACGCTCGACTTCGACGGCAAGTGGGCGCTCGCGGCCGACGTGTACGACACGATCATCGCGCATGTGCATCCGGAGGAGGAGAGCGAGATCGCCGTAACCGCGTTGATTCGCCGCGGTCACTGCCTTCGCGAGATCGGCGAGTTTGCCGACGCCACGGAAGCGTACAGCCTGGCGAGCGAGCTCGCGCATCGCACGGGCGACATGATCGGCACGCTGCGCGCACGAATCGGTGAAGCCAAGATCGTCGTCGCGCGCGGCAACCTGCCGGCGGCCGATGCGATCCTGCAGGAAACGGCCACGCGCGCCGCAGAGCACAACCTGCTCGAAGTGCGCTCGATGGCGACACACGATCGAGCGCACATCGCGCACATCCGAGGGCAGTACGACCTCGCCGTCCGCTTTGCGTACGACGCGATGAACGACAGCGTCAGCGAGACGGAGCGCGACCGTATTCTCGGCGACCTCGCCGGCTCGTTCTACATGCTCGGCGTGAAGTCCGCGGCACGTGATGCGTTCCTCATCCTGGCTGCCACCGCGCGCGAGCAGTTCCAGCGCTGGGTGGCGACGATCAACCTCATGGAGCTCTCGGCCGAAGATGCCGTGGAGATCCAGTTCGAGCGCTACCGGCAACAACTGGCGTCGGCCGAGCTGCCACCCATTCTTCGTACGCAATTCCTGCTGCACGCCGGTCGTGGCTACCAGCTCTTCGGGCACACCACGGAAGCGCGCGAATGGCTCACGCGCGCGCTCGACTCGGCATCGATGTATTCGTTCAACCACCTGGCGTTCGCTGCGGAAGCCGCGCTCGCCGATACCAAGACCGAATGGCAGGTACGCAAGACGACAACGGCCTTCGAGATTCCAAGCGACGTGCGACACATCGCCGCCGAACTGCGAAGCCTTCGAAAGCTGGCCGGTGTGACTTAACGGCCAGCCGGGCGGAACAATCAGCCGCCCGAGCCGCTCGTCACGATCGTCGTATCACTGTTCCTGGGCGCGGTCGAGGCCGTTCCGCAAGCGGACACAACCAAGGAGGCAATCGCGATAACGAGCAGGGAGATGCGGCGGCGGGACATGGCGGTACTCCGGGTGGGGATTTGCGTGCGTTCTGAAGCGTGTCGAAAGGGTATGGTCGCCGAGAGGCGCGTAAACCCGCATTTTGTGACAGAAAGCCGGGCGTTTGCGCCACTCCTCCTTCGATCGCCGCATTGCACGTCGTAGCACTCCTGCCACGAAATCTCCTCGCGCACTTGCGGATCGTCCTCGGGGATGCGCACACCCTCGCTGCGTCGGCGGATCCCGCCGAGCTGCATTCGCTCCTGCGCACAGAAGCGGTGGACCTGCTCATCATCGATCCTTCGACGCGAGATGGTCAGTTCGCGAATGCGCTCGAGGCGATTGTCGCAGCGCATCCGGCGATCCCCGTCGTGGTCTACACGACACTTGCGCCCTCGGCGATGCGGCTCGTGGTGCGACTGGTTCGAATGGGAGTGCAGCAAGTGGTGCTCAATCGCTTCGACGATGAGCCGAGGCGGTTTCTCGACCTCATCGAGCGCGTGCCGGCGCATCCGATGGCGCAGCTCATGCTCGAGGAACTGTCCGGATCGCTCCGTACGTTGCCGATCGTGATCGCCCGCGCGGTGGAGCTGCTCTTCAGGTCACCGGCGAAAGTGAAGAACAGTCAGGAGCTCGCGGCGCTCGCGGGGATGGCCCCGCGCTCGCTGTACCGCCACCTGACACCGATGGGATTGCAGCCCCGGACGCTCATCGTCTGTGCACGACTGCTGCGCGCGTACCCGCTCCTGCGGGCACCCGGCAGCAGGTTGAAGGAGATCACGAGCAAGCTTGGCTACGCGGATCCAGACACGCTGAGCAACCTGCTGTACGAGTGGACAGGCCGAAAGCCGAAGGAGATACGCCGGGAGGTGCCCCCGGAGCTGTTCGTACGATTGCTCGCCGACCACCTGCGCCGGGAGCCTGAGGAGATTGTGGAGGGGTAGCGTCGCAACGAATGAGCGAGACCGAGGATGGGATGTTTCTAGATCGGGTACGAGTGCTGGTCGTGGATGACGAGCCGTCGATTTGTCGAGCGCTGAGCATTGCGCTCCACCGCGCGGGCTATGACGTCCTCACGGCCCAGTCCGGCGAAGGCGCGCTCGCGACGCTGGCGACGGAGCACGTGGACGTGATGGTCATCGACCTCCGCATTCCGGATACGCGGGGCGACGTCGTGTTCGAGCTCGCGGCCGCGAACCACCCGCACCTGCGCACGCGGACGCTCTTCATGACGGGCGATATCTCTGAGCGTGCGCACAAGCTCATCGTGTCGTGTGGATGCCCGTCGCTGCGGAAACCGTTCGAGCTGCGCGAGCTCACCGAAGCCGTCGCCAGGCTCGCACCGCTGCGCGACCGCGACGCGCGCGGCCAGAGCGCCTGAGCGCAACCTCGCGGCTAGAGCGCCCACCCCTTCAGCTTCGCAATCGTCTCCTCGAGGGCCAGCCGCTCCTCGGTCCGACTCGCTTCCGCCCACAACCCCTCGTATGTCTTCACCGCAAGCTCGAGGGCGAG
>JBKJMP010000455.1:0-3989 GCA_046596395.1 Gemmatimonadaceae bacterium | reverse complement strand
CCGCGCACATGCGCAAGACGTCCATCTCCATCGGCTCGAATATCGCCGAGGGGTGCGGACGCCGAGGCGACCGCGAGCTTCTCGCGTTCCTGCACATCGCACTGGGTTCCGCCAGCGAGCTGGAGTTCCAACTCGCCGTGGCGACGTCTCTTCAGTTCGGCGATCAACCCGCGTTGAGTGCCCTCGCGAGTGTCCTCGCCGACGTGAGGCGAATGCTCGTCCGCCTGATAGTAGCCGTTCGCAAACGAGCCACTCCGTAGTCCTCGTCCTCTCGTCCGCTCGTCCGCTCGTCCTCTCGTCCTCTCGTCCTCTCGTCCTCTCGTCCTCTCGTCCTCTCGTCCTAGCCAAACAAACGAGCCATCACATCCTTCACCCCAGCCGCCACGTCATTGAACGTGGACATCGCGAAGATCAGCAGGATCGCGACCAGCCCGAACCGCAGGATGTACTCCCGCGTCCGCGCGCTGAATGGACTTCCCTTCACAGACTCCGCGATGTTGATCAGGATCTGACCGCCGTCGAGGATCGGGATCGGTAGCAGGTTCAACACCGCGACGTTCACGCTCAGGATCGCGATCAGCAGGAACAGGCTCTCCATACCGCTCTTCGCCGCCGCGACCGAGGCGCGCGTGATGGCGATCGGACCGCCGAGCTGACGGACAGACACTTCGGCCGTCACGAGCCCCTTCACGACCTCCACGATCTTCGCGGACGTCAGCCAGGTCTGCCGCGCGCCCTCGCGAACCGCCTCGCCGGCGCCGAGCGGTTGGCGAGTGCTGAAATCGGCTGGCGTCGCGCCGATCTTCCCCACCTGCGTTGTCTCCCCGGAGACGGGGTCTTTCTGCGCGGTCGGCTCGGGGCGCACCGTGAACGTCATCGGCTTGCCCGCGCGCGTGATCTCGAACGGAAGGTCCTTCCCCGCCGATGGGGTCACCAGCTCCTGGAGCTTGGACCAGCTGTTCACGGGCACGCGATTGATCGTCACGATGCTATCGCCGCCGCGAAGTCCCGCCTTCACGCCGGCGGCGCCGGGCAGCACCTCACCTATCACCGGCGGAATGAAGAAGTCGATCGCCGCCCCGATTTCGGACGCGAGTGGTTGCCCCGCAGCGCCGACCGGGACGCGCACCTCACCACGGTTGGTGGTGATCACGACCGCGCCAGCCGGCGTCTCATCGATGCGCTGGCGCACGTCGTTCCAGTGACGAACGCTGGCCCCGTTGATCGCGGTGATGGTGTCGCCGGCCTGGAGGGCCGCGAGTGCCGGCGCGTTCGCCGGCGCTCGCACTGCCCCCACCACGCGCGTGCCGATCACTACCTCGCCATACACGATGCCGAGCATGGACAGCACGAGGAACGCGAGCAGGATGTTCATCGCCACGCCGGCGATCATGATGAACAGTCGCGCGGCGAGGCTCTTCGACTCGAACCAGCGTGACTCGGGCACCGGTTTCGGCCCGAACGGCATCATCGCCTCGGCATCGTAGCCGTCGTCGCCAGGCTTCAATGCGCCGGTCTCCTCATTGCCTCCCTCGATGAACGCGGACTCCGCGTCATGCCGCGAGGCCATGCGGACATAGCCACCAAGCGGCAGTGCAGCGAGGACGTATTCCGTCTCGCCGTGGCGGCGGCGCCAGAGCGCGGGCCCAAAGCCAACCGAGAAGCGAGGCGCATATACGCCCATGAGCTTGGCCGCCACGAAGTGGCCAAGCTCATGGACGAAGATCACGAGGCCGAAGACGAGAATCGGCGCGACATAGGCTAGCATCGAAACAACTCCTGCACATGCCGACGCGCATCCGCGTCCGCGGTAAGAACGGCTTCCAGGGACCCACCCGCATCGTCGCCATGACGAGCGAGTGCACTCTCGATCCCACGGGGAACGTCGGCGAAACGTATCGCCCCGTCGAGAAAGAGGGACACGGCCTGCTCGTTCGCCGCGTTGAACACTGCGGGTGCCACGCCGCCCATACGGCCCGCACTCACGCCAAGATCCAGTGCGGGAAAATCCGAACGGCGCACGGGCTCGAACCGAAGCGGCGACAGCGCGACCGGATCGAAGGCAGGTACCCCGGTATCTTGCGCGCGATCCGGATAGGTGAGCGCATACAGGATCGGCAGCTCCATGCTCGGCACGCCGAGTTGCGCGAGCACGCTGCCGTCCACGAACTCCACGAAGGAATGCACGACGCTCTGTGGGTGCACCACCACCTCGATCCGGTCGTACGGGATGCCGAAGAGGTAATGCGCCTCGATCACCTCGAGTGCCTTGTTCGCGAGTGTCGCACTGTCCACGGTGATCTTGCGCCCCATTTGCCACGTAGGATGGCGCAACGCGTCGGCCAGCGTGGCGCCGGCGATTCGTTCGCTGCTCCACGAGCGAAATGGACCGCCGGAGGCCGTCAGCACGAGCCGCTTCACCTCGCTTCGCGGCCGCCCGGCGATGCACTGAAGAATCGCGCTGTGCTCGCTGTCCACCGGAACCAGCTCCCCTCCCCCGCGAACCGCTGCGTCGGTCACGAGCCGGCCCCCCATGACGAGCGATTCCTTGTTGGCGAGCGCCACGCGCTTGCCCGCATCGAGCGCGGCGAGCGTCGCCTTCAATCCCGCGGCGCCCACGACGGCGTTCAGCACGATGTGGACGTCGGGGCGCGTCGCGGCCTGGACGAGGCATTCCTCCCCACTCTGCCAGCCGTCGCAGCGGGCGGTGCCCTCATGCACAAGGCCGACGAACCCGGCATCGAGCGCGCGCGCCTGCGCCTCGAGCAACTCCGCGTTGCTGTACGCAGTCAGCGCCGCCACGCGGAAGCGATCCCGGTGCCGCTCGAGCACTCGGAGGGCCGTCGTCCCGATGGAGCCGGTCGAGCCCAGCACGGCGACGCCGCGCACCATCACTTGAAGACTGGAATCGGCAGCCAGCTCAGCAGCAGGTAGGCGACCGGAAGGACGAAGATGAGGCTGTCGAACCGGTCGAGGATGCCGCCGTGCCCTGGCAGGATGCGCGAACTGTCCTTCACACCGGCCTCGCGCTTGAGCAGCGATTCGAAAAGGTCACCAGTCTGTGCCGCGATACTGATCAGCGCGCCGAACAGCAGCGCTCCCCACGGGGTGAACCCGAGGTGTGCGACCGGAACGAGGACGAATGTCGCGAAGAGGAACGACACCAGCATGCTCGCCACGAGTCCGCCCACAGCGCCCGCCACCGTCTTCCCAGGGCTCACTGAGGGAATGAGCTTGCGTCCACCGATGGCGCGTCCGACGAAGAAGGCGCCGATGTCGGACGCCCACGTGATGACGAGCGGGAAGATCAACAGCACGCCGCCCGGCGGAACCGACAGCGTGAGTGGTCCGAGCGCCACTCGAGAGGCTCCGACGACGTCGTAGCCCGCGACGATGTCGTGATACCGGATGGCATAGCCAAAGCCGAGCATGCCCGCGGTATACGCAATGCCGAAGATCGTGACGGCGGCGGCACCGAGCGGGCGTCCCTCCACACCGCGCAGCCAGATGGTGGCGCCCATGATCACGACGAGCACCAGCGCGAGGAGCGCGGGCGTCAGCGTGACGATGCCGAGGTAGTGTGCGTGGATCGCGAGCGGTCCGAGGCCAGCGAGCGCGGTGCCGACGTCGTACAGCGGATGCGAGCCGGCCGCTCGCGCCATGCGGAAGAACTCGGACGCGCCGAGGGCGCACACGATGGCCAGCAGCGCCGCCAGCGGCGCACCGCCGGCCAGCACGACCCACAGGGCGAGCGGCGCGGCGACGAGGGCAACCAGGACGCGCTTTGCGAGCTCGCTCATCGGCGGAGGCGAGGACGACCTCGCGTCAGACTTCCATGATCTCGGCCTCTTTGGCCTTGATCATCTGGTCGATCTTCCCGATGTAGTCGTCGTGGACCTTCTGGAGATCCTTCTCCGCGTGCTTGACGTCGTCTTCGCCGACGCCACTCAGCTTCTTGAGCGCATCGCGCGCATGCGTGCGGGAGTGAC
>JBKJMP010000125.1:0-7779 GCA_046596395.1 Gemmatimonadaceae bacterium | reverse complement strand
TGGCCATCCACTACAGCGCCGCCTGCGGATCTGTGCCGCGCAACGACTTGTGGAACGCACTGAGGATGTTGTACGTCTCCTCGCCGCCCTTGTCGTATCGTGCGACGCGGAGCTGCGCCGCGTCGCGCACGACCTGCACGGTAAGATGACCGCCGACGCCGAGATGCTGTGACGCCGCCTCGAGAATCGTGAGCGCGCGCCGCGCATCGCCGTCCGCCTCGCGCGCCAACAGGTCGATCGCATCCTCATCAGCCGTAAGCCCGAGCGCGCCCAGCCCGCGTTCGGCGTCGGTCAGTGCACCGACGATCACGCCGCGGACGTCCTCCGCAGATAGGGACTTGAGGACGAACACCCGCACCCGCGACAGCAGCGCGCCGTTGATCTCGAAGCTCGGATTCTCCGTCGTCGCGCCGATGAGCGTGATCGTCCCTGCCTCGACGTGCGGCAGGAAGGCGTCCTGCTGCGCCTTGTTGAACCGATGGATCTCGTCCGCAAAGAGGATCGTGCCGCGCCCGGTCTCGAGCCGCCATTCCGCCTCGCGCACGATCTCTCGCACGCGAGGTACGCCTTCGGCCACGGCGCTGAAGGGGACGAACTCGCGGTCGGTATAGCCCGCGATGAGTCGCGCGAGCGTGGTCTTGCCCGTGCCCGGCGGGCCCCAGAAGACCATCGACGTGACCGTCCCCTGCGTGATACTCTCGCGCAACGGCTTGCCGGGCGCGAGGATGTGCTTCTGCCCCGCAAACTCGTCGAGCGTGCGCGGACGCATGCGGGCCGCGAGCGGCTGAGGCGGCGCCGCAGCCGCAAACAGCGACGGTCCCCCCGAGCGCGCTCGCCCACCACGCTTGTCCGCCACGTCTACGCGCCCGCCAACACGCGCGCGAGAAAGTACGTCCCCGTGCCCACCAGGAACGCGACCGGCAGTTGCCACCCGCCCTGCGTCCGGAACTCCGGCACGAGGTTCGACATGCCGACGTACAACGTCACCCCCGCCGCCAGCGCAAGACCGTGATCCCGAAGCACCACGATGTGGTCGGTCAGGAACACCCCCGCCACCGTCGCGACGCCGAGCGCTCCCGCCGCCAGCAACGCTCGGCCGCGCCCCTGGCCAGCGGCCAGGAAGAGCGACGAGATCGCGAGTCCCTCCGGAACCTTGTGCAGCAGCACCCCGGTAAACACGAGCCCACCGACCGCGCCACCAATGCCGAAACCGCTCGCCACGGCGACGCCATCCACGAACGTGTGCAGCAGGAGCCCAACGAGCGCCGCGACGCTCACTGCCTCGCTTACGTGGTGTGTCTCTTCACCGAAATGGAAGTGCGTCCCGATCACGTGCTGCGTGATGTGCACGGCGAGATAGCCGACGAGCGTCACCACCGCCGCCACGTGGCCACCGCGCTCCAGCGCCTCGGGCAGCAGGTCGATCAGCGCCACGGAGATCATGAAGCCCGCGGCGAAGGCGAGCATCGTGTCGAGCGCGCGAGTACTCCAGCGTCGGCGTCCCACCACGACGGCGGCGCCAAGGAGGTTGGCGCCGCCCGCGGCGACCGCGTACAACAGCATGTCGGTCGTCACCGGACCGGCGTGCCGGCGGGCCCCAACGTGGATGGTCGTATGCTCGTCACGCCGGCTCGAGGCCCAACCGTTCCGCGGCGGCGGCCAGTGCGTTCACGAGATCGGGGGCAGCGGGGAATGCCTGACGCTTGATCTTCCAGCTCTTGGTCCGCACACGAGGCATCTCCTCGAGACCGCGCCCCTCGAGCAGGTAAAGCCACTTGTCCGACTTCGAATAGATGAACAGCTCGAGATGCTCGTTCAGAGAGAGCTGGTCTTCGGACGTGAAGATGCTCACCTGCGTCCCACCGAAGCGCGCCATGAGGAGCCGAAGGCGCGCGATGGACTCGCGCACGTCGGGTAACGGCAGCGCCTCGCCGTGCCAGCTTCGTCCGCTCCGGAGGTCGTCGATATGGACATCCACCGCCGGACCGAGGAGGTCCGCCAGCGTCCAGAACAGGTCCACCACGCGCTCCGCGTTCGCGACCACGTGCGCGGTGAAGACGCCGTTCTCGTCCGTGAACGTGAAGCCGTCGCTACTCGCACGAAACCGGCGCCAGATGGCTGCCTCGGGCTGCTTCCCTCTGAATAGCATGCTGCTCTAGTTCCTTGACGTGATGTGTTCGCGCAACGCAAGCCGCGCCACGACCGCTGGGAGCGCTGCGAGGAGCGCCTCAGGCGTATTCCGTGCCGGAAGGTCCATCACCTGTTCGAGCATGGCGCTCAGAATCTTAGCATAGATCGGCCCGGGGGGGATGCCCGCGCGCCGAAGGTCGTCGCCACCGATCGCGAGGTCCGCGACCTCGATCGGATCGCTGAAGCGCTGTCCTACCATCCGTCGATACAGGGTCCGCACCGCGCTCGCCAAGGGTGCATCGATGCCAGCCGCATGCTGCGCTGACCACCGCGCCTGCGCTACGCGGAGGAAACCCCGCACGTGCAGGCGGCCGATCGCGGCGAGCCAGCGCCTCACGTCGCCATCGGTTGGCGTACCTGCCGTGATGCCGCTCGCAATCGCTGCGCCCACTCCGTGCCAGCGCTCCACCATCGCCGACGCCCAATTGGCATCCGCCTTCGAGAACCGCAGCGCGCTCAGCGTCGATCGTGCGACACTCGGAGAGACGTCGAGGAAGAGTGCGGCGATCCGGTTCGCCGTGCGCTGCGGGACCGTTCGTCCCGCCGCGCCGTTGCGCGGGAGGCAATCGAGGCTCGCGAGCGCAACCGCATCCAACTCGGCAATCGAAGGGATCAACACGCGCAACGCACCCGTATCGCGCCACAGGGCGAGCGCGTAGGCGGGCTTCTCCACCTGCGCCATCGTCTTCGCAAGCTCCTGCTGCACGCGTTCTGCCGAGAGCCGCGTGAGGTGCGGAGCCGACGCGTCGATCGCTCGGCGCGTCGCCGGCTCGATCTCGAATCCATAGCGCGCGGCAAAGCGAATGCCGCGGAGCGCGCGCAACCGGTCCTCGCGCATCCGCTCAGCCGCGTCGCCGACCGCTCTCACCACGCGGAGCTTCAGGTCGCGCTGGCCCCCGAATGGGTCGGCGAGCTCCGACGTCCGCGGCCGAAAGGCAATCGCATTGATGGTGAAGTCGCGTCGCGCGAGGTCGTCCTCCAGGCTGGCCCCGAATTCGACCTCGGCGTGGCGCCCATCGGTGCGGACGTCGCGCCGGAATGTTGTGATCTCGTGGGGCACGTTTTCGGCGTCCAGCACGCTCACCGTGCCGAACTCCATGCCCACGGGAATCGTGCGCTTCCTGCCGAAGATCTCGCGGACCTGCTCGGGCGTGGCTGGAGTCGCAAGGTCCCAGTCCAGCGCTTCGCCATCCAGGAGCGCATCTCGAATCGCGCCACCCACGCACCATGCCTCGAATCCCGCCCGCTCCAGGCGGTCGGCAATCTCGAGCACGCTTTGGGTGGGTTTGAGGCGGTGCATCGATCTCTTACCGGTTCGGCGTTTCCAGCTAGTCAGGTTAGGCGCGGCCCCGGAAGATTTGAAGCCCCAAGGGGTTGAGAAAGTGAAACGTTTGTAGCATATTGCATGCTGTCGCCACCTTGCCGCCCGTTCCCGCCCTCATGGCTGACCTGCTTCCATACCTGAATGCCGCCGCAGCGCATCCCGAATTCAAGCGGGCAGTGCTGGAGTACGTCCGTGGTGGACACGCCAGCCGCATCGAGCTGGAGGGCTACGCCCCGCGCGTAAAGGTCGAGCGCGTCCTGACGCAGCTCTTCCACGCCCACCCCACCCTGCCCGTCGAGCGCATCAAGCTTCGCGGGCGCTCGGGCTGCTCCGATTTTACAGGCGAGATCACCGTCTTCGCCGGCGCCGAGGAGATTCGCTACAGCTTCTCCTGGTGCTGCTCGTGGAAGGCCGAGCAGCAGGGCTGGCGCGATCACTTCGGGTTCTGGGACCAGGCGCGCGCCGCGCGCGAATTCGACTGGCAGTGCTTCCAGCAGTGGGAGCTGGCCTGACGCTAGCGCTTCGGCGGTATCTACCGAGAATCCCGGACCGAGAAACCCAGACCGCGGAACGCCGGTGACGCCGAAACTGCGCACGCGGACGTCGCTGTAACCGCGTCGAAAGCGTGACAATCGCGGCCTTTGCAACTGGCGCGGTCAAGTTCCTTCCGCGTGTCCCGATTTTCCATTTGTGGACTCGTGACGCCGTTGCCGCGACTTCGGCGTGCGCGGTTTCTGCGTCATCGGCGTGCCGCGGTCTGGGCTTGATCCTTAGATGGTGGCGATGGCGAGATCCACCTCGTCGGCACTGGTGGCCTCAAGCCGGGGTTCGCGCACAGAGTCCAGCGCACCGGTGAGATCGTGCACGAGGTCGGCCGCACTCTCGATTCCCACCGACAGACGAAAGAGCCCATCGGTGATGCCCGCGGTGCGGCGCGCGGCGGCATCCATCGACGCATGCGTCATCGTCGCCGGGTGAGCGATCAGGCTCTCGACCCCGCCAAGCGATTCGGCGAGCGTGAAGCAGCGGAGCGCGCCGACGAACTGCTGCGCTGCCTCCCGTCCGCCGGCCAGCGCGAAGCTCACCATGCCGCCGAAGCCGCTCTGTTGTCCCGCTGCGAGCGCATGACCCGGATGGGTCGATAGCCCCGGATAGTGCACCGCCAGCACCGACGGATGCTCCGTCAACGATCGCGCGACGGCGAGCGCATTCGACTCATGGATCGACATCCGCGCGAAGAGCGTCCGCACGCCACGCAGCGTGAGGAAGCTGTCGAACGGAGAGCCCGTCAGGCCGAGACAGTTGGCCCACCAGGTGAGCTGCTCGACGAGTCCCTGATCGCGCGCGATGACGGCGCCGCCCACCACATCGCTGTGTCCATTGAGGTACTTCGTCGTGGAGTGCACGATGATGTCGGCGCCGAGCGTCAGCGGCCGCTGGAGGGCGGGCGACAGGAAGGTGTTGTCGGCGACCACGATCGCCCCGACTGCATGGCCTGCCGCGCACACCTTGCGCAGGTCCGTGATCCGGAGGAGCGGGTTGCTCGGCGTCTCGATCCACAACAGGGCCGGACGACACCGCGCGACCGTCGCTTCCACATCCGCCGCAGTGAGGTCCGCGAGCTCGAGCTCGATCTGCCCGCGCGCCGCAAGCGCACGCAGTAGGCGATAGGTGCCGCCGTAGCAGTCGTGCGCCGCGAGCACGCGTCCGCCGGCGGGCACCAGTTGAAGCGCCAGCGCCACCGCCGACATCCCCGAGCTCGTGACCACGGCTCCAGCTCCCTCCTCGAGCGCCGTCAGCGCTTCGGCGAGCTGGTCGCGCGTCGGGTTGCCGGAGCGCGTGTAGTCGTACCGCCGCTTCTGGTCGAAGCCCGCAAACGAGAAGGTCGTGGACAAGTGCAGCGGCGGAACGACGGCACCGTGCTGCCCATCCGTCGCGATGGATGCGCGAACGGCGCGGGTCGCGATGGAGGTCTCGTGTCTCGAATGGATGGTCATCGAATCAGTTCCTGAATGAAATGGCAATGAGAACGCCGAGCTGGCGCTGTTCGGTGAGGAATGCGTCGTGCCCGCAGCGGGTCCCGAGCGTGTGGAAGGCCGTGAGGTGCGGAAGTCGGGCGGCCATCGCCCGCAACTGTTCCGGTGGCGCAAGCGTGTCACCTTCGGCCGCGATGACAGTCGTCGGCATCGCGATGTCCTCCGGCGTTACCCGATGCAGGTCCACCGACAGCGAGAGCGCGAGGAAGCGCTCGGGAGCCATGCGCGCCGCAAAGCGACGTCCAGCGTCCGTGAGGTAGCGCTCCACGGCGAACTCGGTCGTCTCGCCATCGACTGTCGCGGCACCGAAGCGCTCGTCGAACTCGCGCGCCGAGCGATACGTCGTCATCGCGATCGCACGCGCGAGGGCCATTCCGTCGTCCGCGCGGCCCGTCTCCAACCCGAGTTCCACGACCTGGCGTTGGATGGAGCGCAGGCCAATCGACATCGCATGCGGCTCGTGCGCCGCGCTCACCACCACGAGCTCGCGCACGCGATTCGGGCATCGCTCGGCAAGGGCGAGGGCGACCATGCCGCCGTACGACGCGCCGACGACAAGGTGCAGACAGTCAATCTCCAGTTCGTCGAGCAGCGCGACGATCGCAGCCGCTTGATCATGCGTCGTGACCACGTGCGCGGGCCGTCCATCCGGTCCGCGTCCGCCGTCGGCGTGGTCTACTCCGAGCACGCGGTGCCGTCGCGTATCGATCGCCTGCCCCTCGCCCACAACGCCGTCCCACCAACCCGGTGTCGGTTCGCTCGCCGATCGCGCGACATGCCGCGTGGCCGAGATGCCACCGAGGACCAGGACCACCGGTGCTCCGGTCTTGCCGATCAGCTCGTGCGTCAACGCGCATTCTGGTGCGACGACGGTCGCACTCATGCGACGAGATCCCGCTCGATCGCGCCGATGCTCTCATCGAGCCGAGCGGCGATGGGCGCCGCGCCGAGCGCCTCGAGCAATCCCGTCAGCCGAGCGACGTCGGTTGCCGTCGCGCGATCGATGATCGTCCACGACAACGTGGCACCAGGGTCCGTGCGCACGAGACCACAGCCAGGTATCCACCGGTGCAGCGCTGCCGGCTCCGCGCGCACTTCCACCGCCCACCGCAAGTGCCGCGGATCCTGCGTCGTAACGTCGGCGCGCTCGGATCGCCACGGCGTCGCGTGCGAGCAAACGAGATCGCTGAGCAACGCCGTTGCGGTCGGCAACCCGCCAGCGCCCGGCCCCGATGCACTGAGCGGCGCACGCCATCCCGCGAAGACGTCCACGTGGTTGCCCTCGTCGCGTGTGCGGGCCAGCGAGCTCTCCGCCGCCACGATGGTCGGCTCCACCGACGCGACGATCCCGCCCTCGACCGTTGCACACTCGGCCACGTGCCGCACGCGTGCGCCGAGCCGCGCGGCGAGGGTAACGTACCGGTCGGGCTCGGGGAGCAGCGACGTCCGGCGCACCGTCACCGACTCCGGCGCGACGCCAAATGCCGCCCATGCAATCAGCGCAATCTTGTCCGCCGCATCGCTCCCATCGAGGTCTCGCGACGGATCCGCTTCCGCGAACCCCGCGCGCCGCGCCGCGTGGAGCGCCTCGCCAAACGTTGCGCCGCCTTCGACCTGCGTGAGGACGAAGTTCGCCGTGCCGTTCAGGATGCCGCGCACGCGCGTCGCCCCGCCGGCGCCGAGTGCATCGTCGATGAGGCGCAGCACGGGGACACCGCCGCCGACGGCGGCATCGTAGCGCAGCGACGTGTCGTTCGCGCGTGCGAGTGCCGTGAGCGCCGAGCCGTGCGAGGCGAGGAGCAGCTTGTTCGCCGTCACCAGGCGCTGCCCGCGTCCCAGCACCGTCTCGGCGATCCGCCGCGCCGGATCGATCCCGCCGATTGCCTCGATCACGACGTCGGCAGGCGTGTCGAGGAATGCGTCGAGGTCGTTCGTGAGCACCCCGGCATCCAGGGGTGCATCGCGTCGCAGGGTCACGTCGCGCACCAGCACGCGCGCGAGCTCGATGCGCACGCCGTGGCGCTGCGCGAGCCTGTCGCGCCGCGCCACGAGCTCGCGTACGAGCACGCTGCCGACCGCGCCGCACCCGGCCAGCGCGACCCGGATGGTTACGGGTGACGTCGGCCGGTATTCGTTGCGGGTGTAGCGCCCAACGCGGGCAATCACGGTCATCTGTCGGTCCTCGAGCGGTTTAAGAAGAAAGCCCCGATCCTGTGGGAGGATCGGGGC
>JBKJMP010000349.1:0-5837 GCA_046596395.1 Gemmatimonadaceae bacterium | reverse complement strand
GACGGAAAGTCGAGCTCCGACATCACGATGGTGTCGCGCTCCGTGTAGTCGAGCGCCGAGAGGACCTGCGCCTGCGCGATGGAGACGTTCGGCACCATCGCGATTTCGTTCGCGCCGGCGCCGATGAGTGGCGCAATCTCGTCGCCCACCTTCACCGGCATCTCCCACCAGCCCTGGGCCCACGCACGCACGCCGCGTCGTGCCCACTGGTCCGCGTACTCGTGGAGCTGCGCCGGCACCGCGCGCGGCATGGCGCCGAGCGAATTGGACACCTGATAGTTGGTGCTCGCGAGAATCGGGAACTCGTCCCGGAATCGCAGGAGCGGGTCGGACGTCATCTCGCTCATCCCTCCGTGACGGGCCCGCGCACCCGGCTGGCAACGAAGTACAGCACACTCGCGATGATCGCCACCGTCAGGAGGACGCTCCACTCCTTCGCCGTGATGCTGGAGAAGAGGAAGAGAATCGCCCCCACGGCAAGCACCGGCACCACGGAGCCACCGGGAATCTGGAACGTTGACCCGGCGTCGGCCCGCGGCGGCATGCGACGCAGCTTCCACGCGGCGGCGGCGCATCCGAGGTAGACGAGTGCCACCGCCACGTTCGAGAGAATCACGAGGGCCTCGAAGCCATTCGTCATCGCCAGGAACCACGTGAGCATGCACTGGACGATGATCGCGATCCACGGCGTGTTGTACTTTGGATGCACGGCGGCGAGCTGGCTCGGCAGCACGCCGTCGCGCGCAAAGGCAAAGAGGGCGCGGGGAACGGCCAGCGTCATTCCGCAGAGGTATCCGAACGCCGACACCAGGAACCCCGCGTTGATGAACGCGGTGCCGCCCGGGCCGAATACCTTGCCGGCGGCGGTCGCCAGCGGGGTGGCGTCGCCCACGAGTGCGGGCCCGAGCACGCCTTGCGCAACGACCTGAAGCCCGATGTAGAGCAACGTGATGAGCCCCATCGCCAGCATCACCGCACGCGGGACCGTGCGCGCCGAGTCGCGAACCTCACCGCTCGGCACGAGCGCGGACTCCACGCCGGCGAACGCGAAGATCGCGAAGACGGCAGCGCGGGAAAGCGCCGGTGCACTCGGCGGACCTTCCGTCCAGCGGAGGTTGTCGGCGTTGATGGCGAACAGGCCAAACACGAGCAGGATGATCAGCGGGGCGAGCTTTGCGACGGTAAGCGTGGCGTTGAGTCGCGTACCTTGTCGCACGCCGAAGACGTTGATCGCGCCCACCACCACGAAGATCGCGGCGAGGAACACACCGCGCCCCATCGTGGTCCCGACCCACGGCACCATGCGCGCAACCGCGTCGGCAAGCATGCCGGCCACCGCAGGCATCGCCGTGCAACCGACGACGAAGAGCATCACCCCGACGAGGAATCCCGCGTACCGGCCGAACGTCTCCTCGACGTACGCGTACGGTCCGCCCGTGATCGAGATCCGGCTCCCCGCCTGCGCGATGCACAGGACGATCAGCACCATCACGATGGCGCAGGCGACGTATGCGAGGGGCGCTGCCGCGCCGAGCGCGCCGGCGACTTCCGGGCTCGCGGGAAGGCGGAAGATTCCGCCACCGACCGTGACGTTCACGATGCTCGCCGCCAGCCCCCACGTGCCGATGGCGCGTACGAGGCCGCCGTCCTGACCTGGAGTGCGCGGCTCAGTCATGGTCGTGAGGGGATGACGTCATCGTCGATAAAAGAGATGCAGGAGGGAGTACGGCCCGAAGTTCGCAGAGAAGGTGGGGGAAAGACTAGACCGCGCGCGTTCTCGGCGCTACAAGTGACGCCTCCGGCGTACCGGGGCGATCAACCCTCACGATCCCTGATCATCATGACTTCGACCTCCCGTATCGCACGTCTGCTGTCCCTCGCCGCTGCAGTTGCCCTGTTCGCAGGCGCCCCGGTCGCGGCGCAGGAGCTATCGTCGGTACCCGTCGTACCGGTGACGACCGAGTCGGCCGCCATGCCCGCCGCTGCCAGCGGCCCCGCCATGAACGCCGCGAGCGTCGGCGTGAGGGCGACCTCGGCCGCCGCAGAGGCGCCCGCCGCTGCTGCTGCCGCGCCCAGCGGGCAGTCAACCGCCTTGATGATCGTCGGCGGCGCCGCCGTCCTCACCGGCATCGTCATCGGCAACGGCGCCGGCTACGCGATCTCCGTCGCCGGCGCGGTCATCGGCCTGTACGGGCTCTACAAGTACCTGCAGTAGACGGTTAGGATGCGAGGGGTTTCATGGGCGCGCGCGTCCATGGAGCCTCGCCGTTCACCCCTCACATCCGCGACCGTTGACCAGACGCATCGCCCTCGTTCTCGGCGGCGGGGGGCTGAAAGGCTTCGCGCACATCGGCGTGTTGCGCGCGCTCGAGGAGCTGAAGATCGTGCCCGACGTCTACGCCGGCACGAGCATCGGCGCCCTCATGGCAGCCGCCCATCTCGGCGGCATGTCGGTGGACGATCTCGAGAGGCGCGCCCGGGCCTTGCGCCGTCGCGACTTGTTTCGCGTGAATCACTTCGGGATGTTGCTCGACCGCATGTCCGCGCCATCGATCTATCTCGGTGAGCCACTGCGGGCGCTGTGCGACGGCGCGATCCCCGAGGGGACGTTCGCCGACTTGCCCAAGCGCCTGCTCGTGAACACCGTTGACCCCGATCACGGCGCGCGCGTGGTGTGGGGGCTGCCCGGCCTCGAGGACGTGAGCGTGCGAGACGCCGTGTACTCGTCGTGTGCGCTGCCGGGATTCTTTCCGCCGGGCCATGTCGGCGACCGGACGTGCATCGACGGTGGCGTCATCGACAACCTCCCCGTCTCGATGGCGTCGCACTTCGCCGACATCATCATCGCGGCGGATGTGGGTGCCTCCGACTCCGTGCAGGAGCAGCGGGCCGACACCCAGGGCTTCGCGACGCTGTACATGCGCGCGGCGACGATGATGATGCACGCCCTTCAGCAGTTCCCCCTCGAGCGGTGGCACGGCCCGCCGATGGTGCTCATTCGTCCCCGCGTGGACGACACCAACTGGCTGAGCTTCACGAACACGGCGTCCAACATCGAGCAGGGCTACAAGGCGGCGAAGCGCGCGCTCGAGCGCTTCGATTCCTTCTGGGACAAGCCGGGCTGCGTCTTTCCTCGGCGGCGGGTGCGGATCGACGTCGATCGCGACAAGTGCGTGAGTTGTGGGACATGCGTCGCGCTCGCACCGGCCGTCATGGGGATGGATACCGCGGGCAAGGCGTTCGCGCGCACCAGGATCGTCGAGTGGTCGCCTGCCGAAGGGGGCTTCGTGCACGAGTGCCCCACTCTGGCGATCACAGCGCACAGCGTGGACCGTCGCGCCACGCAGTCCATCGACGTCACCCAGCACGATCCAACGCCGAGTGGCGCTGGGAGCTGAAGGTCAGCCCAGGGACAGCGAGCGCACCATCCGTTCGTAGACGTCCACCGCGCGATGCAGCTCCTCGATCGCCACGAACTCGTCGTCGCGATGCGCCACGTGGATCGAGCCGGGACCATAGAGGTACGGCGTGCCCCACGACGGCATCGCGGGGATGTCCGTCGCGAACGCGACGACTGATGTCGGATACCCGGACAGTGTCCCGAGGCGCACGAGCGGGATCTCGACGCCTCGCTCGAGCGTGGCGCGCCCCTCGGCGCACCGCGCCAGCAGTGCCCAGACGTCGTCCGCATCGGTGACGAGGCGCGCCATGAGCCGCGCCTCGGCACTCGGTGCAATCACGTTGTCGGCAACGCCGCCGGACAGGCGGCCGATGTTGATCGTCGTCTTGCCGAGCATGGCGTCAGATGGCAGTGCCAGCGTATCCAGGTCGCTGAGCAGCTTCACCAGAGCATGCGTGGCGGAGCGACCGAGCTCCGGATAGGCAGAGTGCGCGGCTTCGCCTTCCGTCCGCACGATGATGCGCATCGCGCCCTTGGTGCCGAGGGCGAGCGTGCTCTCGGTGGGCTCGCCGTTGATGAGCGCGCGGCTCTGGAATCCCGTGCGCGTGAGCCACTCGTTGGCCGCGTGCGCTCCGTCGTGCGTCGTTTCCTCGCCTACTACGAAGAGCAGTGCCACGGAGTGCCCGCTTCGGCGCAATCGCCCTGCCGCACACAGCATCGAGGCAGCAATTCCCTTCGCGTCGCACGCGCCGCGTCCGAGAATGCGGGCGCCCTCGCGCGTCGGCGGGATGAACGGCGGCACCGTGTCGAGGTGCGTCGAGAGCGTCACGAACGGGCCGTCGCCGCTCGTGGCGAGGATGTCGGCGCGTCCGCCGGAAACGGGGATGCGCGTGACGCGCCAGCCGAGGTCCGATAGTGCCCTGCCGAAGGCGTCGATCAGCTCTGATTCGCCGCCGCTCGTGGACTCGATCGCCATCAGCCATTCGGTGATGGCGGCGACGTCGGCGGAATCTGTTGGAAACGGCGAGAGGGTCACGCGCGAACAGTATCGCGCGCGACCCTCCCGTCAAACCGCGACCACAGGTGCAGATCCTGCAATTTCTGCTACTCGGGGCGTGCGGGGCGCGGGGCGCGCATGCCGCGTGCGTCCACCCCCGGGCCGTCGGTCGGCCGACGGGCGCCCTCGCGGCGCAGTCCGTTCGGACGCGCCGGCGCCATACCGCGACCCTGCGGTACACGATCGCCCATCATGCGCTCGCGCATGCCACCACGCATCCCGCCGCGGCCGATCATCTGCCACGCCTGTGCCTGCTGGTCGGGGGTCAGCACGGCAATCGCGTCCCGCAGGTTGGCCTGGCGCTGCTCGCGCGCCTCGTTGAGGCGCGACTCGAGCTGCGGTGGCACCTCACGCCGACGCGGAATCGCGCTATCGCGGCGGGTGGCCATTGCCGTGCGGCGCAGCGAATCCATGTTCGCCATCATCGCGCGCCGTTGCGCTGCCTCACGCCGCGCGACGGCGGCAAGGCGAACGACCTGTGCATCCGTGAGCTGGAGCTCGCCCACGCGGGCAAGCAGGAAGGACGCGCCCGCCATGGCTCCGCCCTCAGCTGGGCCGGCGGGCATCGGACGCATGGGGGCCTGCGCGCCCAGGGGCGCCGCAACGAGGACGAGGGCGCCGAGCGCCAAACAGCGTGCGAGTGCGTTCATGGACTCTCCCTAATGTCGGGTGCGTCATCGCGCCCAATCATGTGACGCCGCCCTGCCTCGCACGTTAACCCCCTCCGCTGCTACATTGCGTCCAGCCTGCCGTACGAGCGAGCGCTTCCGGCAGTGGCTCCGTTCTCCACCGTCGCTCGGGCCTTGGGAGCTCCGGGCGACACCGCGAGACCCGTCATGACCTCACTGAATTCGTTCGGCAGCCGCGCGACCCTCGACGTCGCGGGAAAGCCCTACACGATCTATCGCCTCGACGCGCTCAGTGCCGCGTCGAACGGCAACAGCGACCGGCTCCCCTTCAGCCTCAAGATTCTCCTCGAGAATCTCCTCCGGAACGAGGACGGCGCCTTCGTGAACAAGGCCGATGTCGAGACCATGGCATCGTGGGACGTCACCGCGAAGCTCGAGAAGGAGATCGCGTTCCGCACCGCGCGCGTGCTGCTTCAGGATTTCACCGGCGTGCCCGCGGTCGTGGATCTCGCTGCCATGCGCGATGCACTCGCCGCCCTCGGCGGCAATCCGCAGCTCATCAACCCGTTGCAGCCCGTCGACCTCGTGATCGACCACTCGGTGCAGGTGGACGAGTACGGCACCGACGCGGCGTTCCTCATCAACACCGATCTCGAGTTCGAGCGCAACGTGGAGCGCTACGTCTTTCTGCGCTGGGGCCAGGATGCGTTCAAGAATTTCCGCGTCGTGCCGCCCGGCACCGGCATCTGTC
>JBKJMP010000273.1:0-8244 GCA_046596395.1 Gemmatimonadaceae bacterium | reverse complement strand
ACCGCCTCGTCGATGCCGAGCTGCACCTCGCGATCGAGCTTCTCCCTGAGCGTCTCCCCCTCGATGTACGGCATCACGTAGTACAGGAACTCCGTACCGCCGCCTTGCGCCGCTGCCGTGCTGCCACTGTCGTACAAGGGCAGGATGTGCGGGTGCTGGAGCTGGGCCGTGGTCTTGATCTCCTGCACGAATCGGTCGGCGCCGAGTACGGCGGCCAGCTCGGGCCGCAGCACCTTCAGCGCGACCTTGCGGTCGTGCTTCAGATCCTCGGCGAGATAGACGGTAGCCATACCGCCTTGGCCGAGGCGGCTCTCGATGCGGTAGCGATCGGCGAGGGTCGTGGAGAGCCGAGCCGTGAATTCAGCCATAGGTATTGCCTCTCGACACGGGGCCTGCTCGTCGGATGGGAAACTCGATTCGGATAGCGATTTCGGTCGAGCGACGCAAAGTACGCGTTCGCGCCGTGGACAACACGGTATCCGCATCAATCAGCAGTATCGTATCCTCTACGCGTAGTCGAGGAGATCGCAACGCGCAATCGAACGTGCGTTGCACCCGACAAGCGATTCTCTGATGGCGCTCTCTGGAAGGTCTCCTCCCCGCAGCGCACGACATCCTACACCCGCTCGTCCGCTTCGCGCCTCGGGATCAACGACGGCGCGATCACCGCGCACGCGTAGCCCCCAGTCGCGGAGGCCAGCCCAGTCATGGCGTCCACGCGGTTATCACGCAAAGGAGATACCTCTGAAGCGGTTGACTCCCAGAGTTCACTGACTCGCGTACGTAGCCGCCGCACTGGCGTGCACGACAGAGCGCGAGCCTCTCGTGGGAGACGGAGACACTCACCGATGACGTCGTGATTGCCGGCGAGATAACCGCAAGGTTGTTCGCGAGCACCACGGGGCAGGATGCCGACTGGGTAGTGAAGCTCATCGACGTGTATCCCGAGGACTATCCGCTGGACTTCAAGCTCGGCGGCTACCAGTTCATGATTGCGAACGATGTCTTCCGTGGACGCTTCACAAGTCATACCAGAAGCCAGTCGCACTCGTACCCAACCAGGTGACGCCGTTTACGATCGACCTTCACACACAGAGCTATCGATTCCTGAAGGGTCACAAGATCATGGTGCAGGTACAGAGCACCTGGTTTCCGATCATCGATCGCAATCCTCAAACGTGGATGCCCAACATCTTCGAGGCGAAGGCGAGTGACTTCAAGGCGCAGACCCATCGTATCTGGCGGACGCCGGTACAGGCATCGCACGTCGAGGTGCAGACGGTCGCGCCGTAGTGCGAAATGCGGAACGGGCGACTGTGTGCGTCAGGCCGGACGCGCATCCACCGTGTGGCTCTGCACGATCGCGCGCTCCTCGTCAGTCCGCTTGCAGTCCCGCTACGCCGAAGCATCAGGGGAGCACTCCGCGGTCGCCTCCGCGTGCATCCACTGCAACTTTGTCGAATCGGCCACCGTGTCGGTGACGCGAGGGTCTGCATGTTGGAGGTGCAGATCCTTCGCTTCGCTCAGATGACAACTGGCGGTGACGTCAGTTGACCGAATCCGACCACCAGTAACCGGCTCACCCAGAACTGAATCGATCCCGTAAAATCGCGAGGGCGTGCGTTCCAGTGGTCAGTTGATGGTTTGTTGATGCATGATACCGGCGCGTTCACTTCAACGCGGGCACGAAATAGGTCGCATGTTGACTCGTACCGTGTTCGCCACCGGCGCCGCTGCCACCCCTGCTGCTGGTGCCTGTCTCGACGGCACCTCGCTACGCGCCTGAAGGGTACCCGTCAGCGCCGACCCAGCCACGAATCCCGACGTCGTCGCGAACGAGCTTTTGAGCTCGATCGCAATCGAGTCCCCTGCGAAGCGCGTCCAGCTTCCGATCGCCGCTCCACCACCAACCGGCGTGATCGCAAACGTCCGCGCCCCTCCGGCCGCCCGCTCCTCCGCCACCGTCGCCGATGTGGTCGCGAGCGCGATCTCGGCCGGCAGTGGAATGCCCGCCCACGATCCGCCACCATCGCGGCTCTCGAGCCGATAGCAACCCGGACCGCTCGTTGTCGTCGCGTCGCGCGCAAGCGCCTGCACCTTGTCGGCAGACGATGCGGTGACGACAATTTCGGACAGGCGCGTCGAGTCGCGACCCGCGGCCACCTTGCGTGAGGCCGCCTCCATGTTCGCTGCCTGTGCGCCCACCCCCGAGGGGGGCGCCGAGGGAATGGCGACGCCAGCGGCGCCGCCGATCGTCCGTTGCGGATTTTCCTCGCGAAGCCGGCGCGAAATGGCCGAGGCGAGCACGCTGTCCGGCGCGGCAGCCTTGGCTTCCTGGGGTGCAGACGCATCCGCGACCGGCGCAGACGGCGGCCCCGACGTCATGCTCATCGCACTGTCGGCGAAGGTCGCGGCAGACTCCACCGCCACCTTGTCGCGCGTGAGCGTGAGACCAGCCGCGACGATGAGCGTTGCGGCGATGGCCGCGCGCGCAGGGGTGACGCGAAGCCAGCGCGAGATCGGTTTGGGCGTTGCCGGCACTGTCGCTGGAGCGAGCATCGGCGCGGGCTCGTCGTCCAGAAGCCGCACGACGCGTGATGCACCGGCGATGAGCCCGCGCGCTTCCGCGACGCGGTCCGCGCACTCCGCACAGGATTCTACGTGCAGCGCAATCCGCGAGGCGTCGCCCGAGTCGAGCGCGTCGTCGAGCCACGCGTGAATCGTCCCCTCATCCGGATGGATGCCCTCGTACTCGGCCTTCATATCTTCGCCCCCCTGTCTGCAACCTGCTGTGCTTCGAATGCTTCCATCAATCGCCGCCGAGCTCTCGACAGCGTCGTTCCGACGGAGCTGACCGAGAGGTCGAGTGCTGCGGCGATCTCCTCGTAGCTCAGTCCTTCCTCTCGCATCATCAGCGCATCGCGGTCGCGGTCCGCAAGTGCGTCAACCGCGCGGCGCGCCATCGCGCGGTCCTCGTCCCGCTCCATCGACGTCGGCGCCGGTGCGACGACCGACTCCGCCTGGACCTCGTCGCGCATTCGATCGAGCCGCTTGCGTCGCCGCGCGTCCTTGCGGGTTTCGTCGCGGACGAGGTTCATCGCCACGGCGAAGATCCACGACCGCTCGCTGGCGATCGTCTCCTGCTTGAGTGCGCGGACGAAGGTCTCCTGGGCGATCTCCTCGGCGAGATCGCGATCGCCCAACTGGCGCGCGAGAAAGCGCACCAGCTGCTGGTGGTACGTATTGAAGAGGATCGTGAGCCGCTCGGGAGGGACCATGACATCGAAGATGGCACGTCGCGGGCCTTCCGTATACAGGAGACGCGCGCGGCAGGGGGCGTTGCACACCACCCGCCCAACGACGAACCACCGGCCGCCGATGTACCGGCGCCGGTCGCCTGTTGCCTAGTCCGGCCGGCTAGCGTTTGTCCGAGGAGGTATCGGGCGCTCCACCCTTCCCGCCGTACCCGCTCCGATGCTCGTGATCGTGCTCCGTGCCGGCGGGATCGGACTCTGTTGCTTCGCGGCCAGCCCCCGTGCTGCGCTCCGGCCGCTCGCTCGGGCCATCGTTGTGTGCCGCGGGCGTGGCGGTCCGTCCGCCATCCGGCGCTCCCACCTTCGTCCCCTGCTGGTCGCCGAGGCTGGCGTTCTTGTCCTTCGACATGGCTGCTCCCTGTGGTGGTGCGCACTGCGCGCGGTCATATCCCGAAGGGGCAACGCACGTGCCAGCGACGCTGCGGACATCTATCAATTCCTATTGGTACGTACTAGATTCGCGCGATGGCCGCCCCTATCAGCACTCGCTCGCGCGCCCTTGCCGCCGCGCGATTCCGCGCCCTCGGTGACGAAACTCGGCTCCGGCTCCTGGAGCTCCTCACGAGTGGAGAGCGCACCGTCGCCGATCTCATGGAAGCCACCGGCCTCGGCCAGTCGCTGGTGTCGCACCACCTTCGCTCCCTCCGCGAGTGCGGCTTGGTGACTACGCGGCCCGAAGGGCGGTGGGTGTACTATGGCATCGCCGCCGCAGCGCTCGTCGAGACGAAGCTCGTGCTGTACGAGATGGAGCCGCTCAGGTCCGACCGGCGGTAGGATCGACGAACCGTCCAACTGGCGCCTCGGCCTTACGTCGTGCGAAGTTGGTCGATACCCCCGCCGTTCGTCAATGAGACCAGGAGCCGTCATGGAGCGCAGTGCGTCAACGAAGGATCTCGAGGATCGCATCGCAAAACTGCAGCGTGCCGTCTACCACCTCATCTGGAAGCGCACCGGGTTCGGCGAGCAGTGCGTGCACTGCGGACACGCATATCCGAGCCACGGTGAGAAATGCAAGGCGGCCGAGGCGGAAGCACTGGTGCGCTGAGCACGCCAGGATGAGCGGGGTTGGCACGGCAAATGTGTTGTGACCCGGGGCGCGGCTCCGTCCGCGCTACGTCTGGCGTCACTTCACCGTCGTACCGATGCACACCGCCGCTCATTCGCGCCTCGTCCAGCGCACCGCGTTCGCCGCGGTCCTGCTAACAGCCTGCAGCTGTGCCCCCGCGGGGCACGGCGCTCGCAGCACGGGGCTCGTCGCAATTGCGGGCACGTCGATCCGCTCGTCGGTGGTGACGACCTATACCGAAGCGCCCACGGTCTCGTTCGCGCTCGACCGCATCGACCAGCACACGCTTCCCCTCGATCGAACGTACCGGCGGTTCGGGAGCGGGCGGGGCATTTCGGTCTACGTCTTCGACGGGGGCATTCTCGCGGATCATCCTGACCTTCGCGGGCGCGTGCGCCGCGGCTATGACGCCTTTCCGAACGAGGACCATCTCTGCAACGCGCACGGAACCGCAGTCGCCGGCGCGGTCGCGGGCGCAACGCTCGGCGTTGCCCCCGATGCGGAGATCGTGGACGTGAAGATGGTGGAGTGCCGGAAGATGCGCGGGACGATCGACGCCATCGTGCGCGGCGCACGATGGGTCATCGCCGACCACGCGAAGTACCCGGGACGACGGGCGATCGCGAACTGGTCGTTCGTCGCCGACACATCGGCCGTGCAACCCGCGCTCGACTCGGCCGTGCGTCAACTCAATGCCGCTGGAATTCCAGTCGTGGTCTCCGCGGGAAATATCGAGATGAACGCGTGCCGTATCTCGCCGTCCAATGCGCCCGGAGCAATCGTCGTGGGTGCGTCGCGAGTGCGAGCGTCGAGTGCAGGAGGTACGACGGCCCTCACCGACGAGCGCGCACCTGGCACCGCATTCGGACCGTGCATCGACGTCTTCGCCCCCGGCGACTCGGTGTTACTGCCGAGCATGGATGTGCGGCAGCGGCCGTCACAGCAGTTGTGGACAGGGACGTCGATGGCCGCCGGGTACGTGAGCGGCGCCGTCGCGCTCTTTCTCGAGGCAAATCCCACCGCGACGACTGCCGCCGTCATGGCGCACCTGCGGACGTCGTCATCGCTGCGCGTGGACGAGCGGTCGCCAGCGGCCGGCATGCTATTCCTCGGACCACCAAAGGCGATCGCGAGGCGGTGAAGGGCCGAGTTCGGGGTTCAGGGTGAGGAGTCTTGAGATGGGGGTATAACGGCCGGGTTGGGGGTTATGGGTTACCGGTAACTCCAGACCCAGCTCGTGACTCCCTACCCATCACTCCTGACCCTCATCCCCAAACCCGGCCGTTATCTTGTCCAGCATGCCAAACTCCCCACTCGACGAGCTCTCCATCAACACCGTCCGCACCCTCTCCATGGACGCGGTGCAGAAGGCCAACTCAGGCCATCCCGGAACGCCGATGGCCCTCGCCCCGCTGGGGTACGCACTCTTCACGCGGCACATGAAGCACAATCCCGCCGATCCGCACTGGGTGGATCGCGATCGTTTCGTGCTGTCGTGCGGACACGCCTCGATGCTGCTCTACAGCTGCCTGTATCTCAGCGGATACGATCTCTCGCTCGAGGATCTCGGGCAGTTTCGGCAGTGGGAGAGCCGGACGCCTGGCCACCCGGAATTCGGCCACACGTCGGGCGTCGAGACGACCACGGGCCCGCTCGGTCAGGGTGTCGGCAATGCAGTCGGCATGGCAGTGGCCGAGGCGCACCTTGCGGCGACCTTCAATCGCGATGGGCACGCGATCGTGGACCACTACACGTGGTTCATCTGTAGTGACGGCGACCTGATGGAGGGCATCAGCCACGAGGCGTGCTCGTTCGCCGGCCACTTCAAGCTCGGCAAGTTGATCGGTTTCTACGACGACAACCGCATCACGATCGACGGCAGCACCGATCTCACCTTCACCGATGATCCCACGAAGCGGTTCGAAGCCTACGGCTGGCAGGTCCTGCACCTCGCGGACGTGAACGACCTCGACGCGATCGATGCAGTCGTGGCCGAGGCGAAGGCGGACACCGAGCGTCCCACGATGGTCGTGACGCGCACGCACATCGGCTACGGCAGCCCGAAGAAGCAGGACACCGCGGCTGCGCACGGCGAGCCACTCGGCGCGGAGGAGATCGTCGCGACCAAGAAGGCGTTGGGATGGCCCCGGCCGGACGAGAGCTTTTACGTCCCCGACGAGGCGCTCGCGAACTGGCGTCGCGCCTTGGAGTCCGGCGCCGAAGTACACGGGGCGTGGAACGCGCGGCGCGATGCGTATGCCGCCGCACATGCGGACGATGCGCGCGAGTTCGAGCGACGAATGTCCGGCAAGTTGCCTGACGGTTGGGAGTCCGCCGTCCCGACGTTCACGGCGGAGAACGGATCGGTCGCGAGCCGAGCGGCGTCGAATACGGTATTGAATGCTCTGGTGGGGGTGATGCCGGAGCTCGTCGGAGGCTCGGCGGACCTGACGCCGTCGAATGGCACGGCGGTAAAGTCGTGGAAGAAGTTCGCGCCGGGCCAGCATGACGGCCGGTACATGCACTTCGGCATTCGCGAGCATGGGATGGGCTCGATCATGAATGGGATGACGCTGCACGGCGGAGTGATTCCGTTCGGCGGCACGTTCCTGATCTTCTCGGACTACATGCGGCCGCCCATCCGGCTGGCGGCACTGATGAAGCAGCGCGTGATCTTCATCTTCACACACGATTCCATTGGGCTTGGCGAGGATGGGCCGACGCACCAGCCGGTGGAGCAGTTGTCGGCGTTGCGGGCAATTCCGGGGATTACGGTCATTCGTCCCGCCGATGCGACGGAGACGGCGGTGGCGTGGAAGGTCGCGGTGCAGCACCGCGACGGTCCAGTGTGCCTGGTGCTCACTCGCCAGAAGCTCGGCTACATCGATCGCACGAAGTACGCGTCGGCCGATGGCGTGATGAAGGGTGGGTACGTGTTAGCGGACGCCGAGGGGGGGAAGCCGGACGTCGTGCTGCTCTCGAGCGGGTCGGAGGTGGCGCTGATCATGACGGCGCGCGAGGAGCTCGCGAAGGCGGGAGTGCAGGCGCGGGTCGTGAGCCTGGCGAGTCACGAGTTGTTCGCGCTGCAGTCGCAGGCATATCGCGACTCGGTGTTGCCGGCGGATGTGCCGCGCGTGTCGATCGAGGCGGCGCACTCGATGAGCTGGTCGCGGTGGGTTGGGTCGAACGGCGTGGTGCTGGGTGTGGACCGGTACGGAGCGAGTGCGCCATTCGAGCGGATTTATACTGAGCTGGAGCTTACGGTCGAGAAGATTGTAAAGTCGGCGAAGGCGCTACTGCGAACCGGTAGCCAGTAGCCGGTAATTGCCCGGAGAACCGGTCCTTTGGTGGACGCGCTCGAGATCGGGCCGAATCGATCCAGGTTCTGGGTGAGCCGGTTGAAGGTGGTTGGTACCGGGTCACTGACGTCAACTTCAAACGTTAGTTAGCCCGAAACCAACTACCCGAGACCGAGTCACCCAAAACCTGGATCGATCGTGGATGATAGAGAGCTGTCCACGAAAAGACCGGTTATCCGGGCGGTTACGGGGAACCGGTCACCGTGGTTCTTTAGTAACCGGTCACCGTTGGTTGGTTAGAGGAAGTTGTAAATGACGCGGCGGAGGTCGAATAGTCGTGCGCCGTTGTCCACGATCGAGATCAGCTCGATGACCGCCTTCCCGGATCCCTTCAGCTTGATGTCGAACTCCGGCGGATCCACGATGTCGAGGAATGGGTTGGTCAGGTGGCCCTGCAGTCGCCCCGAGAGCGTAAAGGGCCGGACGATCACGACCGGGTTCGGCATCGAGTTCGTGAGGTTGACGGTGCCGCTGAGCTTGAGTGTGCCGGCGTACCACATCCTCT
>JBKJMP010000049.1:0-2561 GCA_046596395.1 Gemmatimonadaceae bacterium | reverse complement strand
GTTCGGCGTGCCGGTCGATGAAGTGCTCGACGTCGCTCGCGTTGCGGCGGACCTGCCGCACACGCGTCTCATCGGGCTCGACATGCATATCGGGTCGCAGCTGTTCCGCCTCGATCCGTACCTCGACGGCACCGAGCGGCTCGTGGAGCTGCTGGGCAAGCTGGAAGATGCGGGCGTCGACACGCTCCAGTACCTGGACATCGGCGGCGGGCTCGGCGTAAGCTATGACGAGGAGAAGTCGCCCGACCTGGAGCGCTTTGCGCGCGCACTCGTGGAGCGCGTGCAGCCGACCGGGCTCACGCTGCTGATGGAGCCAGGTCGTTTCATTGTCGGGAATTGCGGCATGCTGCTGACGCGTGTGCTCTACCGCAAGCGCAGTGGCGGGCGCGAGTTTCTCGTCACGGACGCGGGGATGACCGAGTTGCTCCGGCCATCGCACTACGACGCGTTCCACCGCATCGAGACGGTGCATGCCGCGAGCGAGCGCATGGTAGCTGACGTCGTCGGTCCGGTCTGCGAGAGCGGCGACTTCCTCGCACGCGATCGCCGCATGGATGCGGCGGAGGCGGGCGACCTGCTCGCGGTGCACGACGTCGGCGCCTACGGCTACGTGATGGCGTCGAACTACAACACGCGGCCACGCGGCGTCGAGGTGATGGTTGACGGCGACCGCTATGCGGTGACAACCGCTCGCGAGACGTACGAGGATCTCGTCCGCCTCGAGCAGGTCGACCCACACTGGAGGGATGGCTGATGCGCGTCGGACTCCTCGCCGATAGCCACGACCGCATTCCTGCGATCGCCGAGTTCGTGAAGCTCATGCAGGCGAGCGGGGTGTCCATGATCCTGCATGCCGGCGACTACTGCGCACCCTTCGCCCTCCGTCCGATCGAGGAGGCGAGCATGTCGCTGGCCGGCGTTTTCGGCCGCAACGACGGCGACACGCAGGGGTTGCTCGCGAAGGCGACGGCCGGCTTTGGTGCCGAGTTGTTCGGTGGCCCGCACAGCTTCGAGCTGGGTGGGCAGCGCGTGCTCCTCGTCCACGACGTCGGAGATGTCCACACGCGGAGCATCGAGTCACACGGGATCGTCGTCCATGGCTCCACCCACCAGCAGGAGATGAAGTCGCGCGGCGACACCCTCATCGTGAATCCGGGCGAGTCCTGCGGCTGGCTCTTCGGCACGCCCAAGGCGGCCATCCTCGACCTCGACGACAAGAAGGTCGAGCTCCTCAGCCTCGATCCTGCGCACTGGACGACATGACGGCGCACAGCCGCATCCTGATCATCGACTATGGCTCGCAGTTCACCCAGCTGATTGCGCGACGCGTGCGCGAGGCGCGCGTGTACTCCGAGATCCATCCGCCCACGCGCTCGGTCGCGTGGATTCGCGAGTGGAATCCCACGGGGATCATCCTCAGCGGCGGGCCGAACTCCGTGTACGGCGATGCCGCGCCGAGCGCCGAGCTCGCGCTCTTCGACGTCGCGCCCGTGCTCGGCGTCTGCTACGGGATGCAGCTCATCGCGCACCTGCACGGTGGGCAGGTGGTTCGCGGAGGACAGCGGCAGTATGGCCGTGACGAGATTCGCCCGACGATCGAGAGTGTGCTCTTTCGCGGATTCTCGCCCGACGAGAACGTGACGGTGTGGATGAGTCACGGCGACCACGTCGAGGAGCCCCCGCCGGGCTTTCGCCTCACGGCGTCGAGCGCGGGGAATGCGGTCGTTGCGATCGAGCACGAGCGCCGTCCGATTTACGGGGTGCAGTTCCATCCCGAGGTTGCCCACACGCCGCGCGGGAACGAGCTCATTGCCAATTTCCTGTTCGACGTCTGCCACGCGACGCCGAGCTGGACGCCTGGTGCGTTCATCGAGCAGGAGGTGGCGAAGATTCGCGCGCTGGTCGGAGAGGCGCAGGTCATCTGTGGCCTGTCGGGGGGAGTGGATTCGTCGGTCGCCGCCGCGCTGGTGCATCGCGCCATTGGTGATCAACTGACATGTGTGTTCGTGGACACCGGCTTGCTCCGCCTCCACGAGCGCGACCAGGTCGAGAAGACCATGGGCCGGCACCTCGGCATACGCCTCACGACGGTGGACGCCGGTGCGCGATTCCTCGCCGCGTTGCAGGGCATCGAGGAGCCCGAGGCGAAACGGCGCGCAATCGGGCACACGTTCATCGACGTCTTCGAGGAGGCGACCGCGAGCGCCGGCACCAATGCAAAGTTCCTCGTGCAGGGAACGCTCTACCCCGACGTGATCGAGAGCGCGTCGCCGACGGGCGGGCCGTCGGTCACGATCAAGACGCATCACAACGTGGGCGGGCTCAAGCCGGATATGCAGTTCGCACTCATTGAGCCGCTGCGCGAGTTGTTCAAGGACGAGGTGCGCAACGTCGGACGCGAGCTGGGGTTGCCCGAGGAGATGGTGGGCCGGCACCCGTTCCCTGGGCCCGGGCTGGCCATTCGGGTGCTCGGCGCCGTGGCAGAGCCGGCACTCAAGGTCCTGCGCCTTGCGGACGCGATCTACCTCGAGGAGATTCGCCGGGCGAACCTGTACGACGAG
>JBKJMP010000424.1:0-6774 GCA_046596395.1 Gemmatimonadaceae bacterium | reverse complement strand
CCGTGCTCTCGGCGTATGGCGCCGGCGCGCGTCTCGATGCCGTGCGCGCAATGGAGCACGGCGACACGATTCGCGTCCTCCTCGGCGTCATGCCGCGCACTGTGTCGACACGGACTTCACTCGTCATCGGAGGGTGGCCACGCATTCTTCGCAACGGCGAGAACATCGCGCGCGACGCTGCAGCGACGGAGGGCACGATCTCGCGCAATGCCGAAGTGCGGCATCCGCGATCGGTGATCGGCTTTTCGCGCGACAGTACGCAGCTCTTGCTCGTGACGGTGGATGGACGCCAGGAGTCGAGCGTAGGCGCGACGCTCGTGGAGCTCGCGGACCTCCTGCTGCGGCTCGGCGCATGGGACGCGATGAACTTCGATGGAGGAGGTTCCACGACGATGGTCGTGGACGGCAGGGTGGTGAACCGGCCGAGCGATGCGACAGGCGAACGCGAGGTCGGGAACGCGCTGCTCGTGGTTCGCAAGCGCTGAGACCGGCGCTAGCGACTGTTCGCGCCCAGCGCCTCGAGCTCGCCCGCGAGCTTCGCGGCCACACTCGCCCAGTCGTAGCGCGCCTGCGCAGTGCGACTCAGGACGTCCTTGTACCGCACGCCGAACTGCAACGCCTGCTGCACGTTCGTCACGATGTCCGCCACGGTGTCCAGCGGGTCGATCTTCATCGCGTCTGCGATGTGCTCCGGGAACTGGCTCGCGATCGCATCGATGCTCGCCTTCATGCCCCCGAAGTAGGTCCCGAGTGGAAAGCAACCCGAGGCGAGCGCCTCCAGAAACACGAGCGGACCCGCCTCCTTCACGATCGACGGAAAAATGCCGGCGTCACAACATGGAAAGAGGTGCTGGAGCTCCGTGTGCGTGAGGTATCCGGTGAAGATCACACGGTCCGCTCGCACGTGCTCGCGCGCAAGCTCGAAGTAGCGATCGAGCTCGCCGCGCTCCTCGAGATCGCGGAAGAACCACTTCACCTTGCCGAGGGCGTGTCCACCAGCGCCGCCATCCGGGTCGCCCTCGAGCAGCCGGCCGCCGTCCACGATGCGCTCCACGAGCGCACGGTCGCCATGCTCGAGCGCCCACAGAAAGGCCTCCATCGGCTCGCGCAGCGGGCCGTGTCCGACGACGATCAGCCGCACACCTGGGTCCGCGGCAAGAATGAGCGGGAGCGCGGCCAGTCCCGATTGTACACCCTTCGCCGAAATCAGCCGACCGACGAACAGCAGGACCGCGTCGTGCTCCCAGTCCACCTGCTGGAGCTTGTCCTCGAGATCCTCGTCGGGAGCTTTCGTCTCGTACTTCACCCCAGACAGCAGCGTGCGCAGCGACGTGACGTCCTCTGTCTCATGCAGCGCGCCGAGCATCGAGGTGAGCTGCTCCGGACGGCGCCCACGCGCCATGCCCGACAGTGACACGAACAGCCGTCCCATTTTCTCGCGACGCCGCTCGCGTGGCACCGGCTCGAACTGCTCCGTGTGGACACCGAGCGGCAACGTGCTGAACTTTGCGTCCAGGCCAGGAACGTCCGGCAGGATCGCCTTCACGCGAGTGCGGATCTCGTCGCCGAGGACGAAGACGCGGGCCGCGTGGTCGAACGCCGACGTCGCATAGCGCTTGAACCGTACGTCCGGCTTCACCGCATACTCCAGCGCACTGCCATGCGGCATCACGGCGAACGGCACGTCGGTATCCGCACTCACGCGCTCCGCCACGACCGACATCAGCACCGCATGATTCGCGTGCATCGCCGTGACACCGCGTTCGCGCACCACACGATCCACGACCACACGGTTGCGCTCGATGTACCCCTCGATCTCCTCGTCGCTGAGGTTGATCATCGGCACGACGTTCGGATACTCGTCGTACTTGTCCCACACGTAGACGGGCAGCGTGTCACCGAGCTGCGGTTTGTGCAGGATGCACCGGCCGGCGTACGGCACGTCGCGGACGAACACGGTTTCCACAGTGCCGTCGAGATGGTAGCGATGTGCTTCCGCGATGCAGTCGTACAGCTCCGGGTGTGGCTCCTGGCAAACGAGCTGCACGGTGTGCCCGGTGCCGCAGAGCGACTCGACGATGCACCGCGTCCAGAGATTGCTCCCGGATCCCTCGAGCAGGTAGCCGTGGAGAATGAGAATCATGGCTAGAGCTCCACGACGCGAACTTGCCGCTGCCGAGTGCCGCGTCCGTCGCCGGAACTCGTGCGGTGGCCCATGCCGAGCGTCGCGATCCGCCCCTGGATCTCGGCCTTCGTCATCGTGGGATTCGCGGCGTAGCCGGGATGGTCCTGCCAGATCAGGCGCGCCAGCGTGACCGGATCACCATCGGGAATCGGGCCGATCCATTCCATGAGGAACGCCGTGATGTCGCTCTCCTCGCGCGCCATCGCGGCAACGCTCGAGTGGTCCAGCTCGGACTGCGATGCCGAGAACGCGACGTCGTACCCAAGCCCCATCACCTTCTGGAACACCCACGCCGCGCGTTGGATGTGAAAGTCCGACGTCACCACGCGGATCGAGTGCCAGTCATTTGGCTCGAGGTAGCGCCGCAGCACGAAGTAGGCATTGCCGATGGTATCGCGCGACTCCTCCTCCACGAGGAGCGCCTCGCTCGGCAATCCGATCGTCAGCGCATACTCGGCCATGGCGGCGGCCTCGGATCGTGGTGGAATCGCTTCCGTCATCAGGCTGCACCTGCCGCTGAAGATGATGCGCGGCGCCACCTCCCACGCGTACAACTCGGCCGCACGTTCAACGCGCTGCTTTGCGAGGCGAGGAAGCGCGCCATCGGCATCGACCCCCCGCCCGAGCACGACGAGCGCGTCAGCACGCGTTCGCACGCTTGCGTTGGGGGAGTGGAGTGGCATGGGCACAGCGTTGGCACGTAGGGTGCCACCCGGACTCGTCGGCAGCCTAGAGCGCGGGCGCGGGGAGCTCGCCGGCGACGAGAAAGGCCTCGCGCGCGAAGGCAAACGTCTCCCTCGCGAAGTAGTCACGCCGCGTGACCTCCACGCGCGAGGTAGTCGCTGCGCAGTGCCAGGTTTCCAGTGATCGCGGCTTGGCCGCACCGAATGCCGCCGGGGCGAGGATCCCTACGTTCGTGCCGCCGAGCAGATCACGGGCGGAGGGATAGCGGAAGAGCTCGACGCCTGCGGCGCGCATGGCCGCACCGAGACGCTGCGTCTCCGCGTAGGAGATGGGCGACGCGATCACGCTCCGGAACGCGTCGAATGGCGCTGCGGCAAGATCGATCGCCGCCTCCGATCGCGCGCGAACGGTGAACGCGGTGAGCTGCGTTGCGAGCTCGCCGAGGTCGGCATGCGAGCCCGCGAGAAATACGAGCCGGTAGTACGCGACGTCGGCGAAGGCGGTGCGCAACGTTTCTGAGCCGTACCACAGGCCGCGCTCGTGTCGCGTCGCGAATCGCGATCCATGCCGAAGCGGGGGATACCGAAACGGCGTGGAGAGGAGGTAGTGCATCCGTCCCCGAGTCACGTCACCGGGCTTCGCACCGTCGATGAGCTCCTCGAGTAGCTCCTGCTCCTCGCGGGTGTCCACGAGCTTCCGCGTCGAGACCTGATGCTGCGATTCCACGACCCGCCACGGCGAGAGCCGCAGTGGCCGGCGCTCAGAGTCGCCCGCGCATTGCGTCCAGATACTGGACGACATCGACCAGACCCTCCACTGTCCGGACCCGCTCGGCGGGAATGCCAGCGACGTGGTCGTTGGGCGAGTGGAACCAGGTGCGCGCCTTGTCGTCGTCGCCGCCGACGAGTGCGTCGAGGGCGCGATAGGCCCTCAGGAACAGCAACGCGAGCTCACCCTCCTTGCTGGCGGGATCGAGCCCGCGGGCGTGCTGGAGCCGCGAGACTGACGCTTCGCTCGATCCGATCACAGCCGCCAGGTGGCGGCTGCGGACGCCGAGCCGCGCGGCGGCGGAAAGCAGCGCCTTTGCGAGCACGATGCCGGCCTGAGGTTGCGGGCGATCGGCGAGGGCCGTTGCGGTGTGCATCATATGCAAGTATATGCTGTATTGCTTTCACATGCAATACCGCGCGTTGCCTGACTCAAGGCACCGCGCGAGGAGATGAGGAGAGCGCCGTCGTGAGGCGGTAGAGGAATTCCTGCCCTTCGTAGAAGGACTGGACCCGCATGCGCTCGTCGCGCCCATGGGCGCGCGCGTCCACGGTGGGATCGGCGAACAGCCCCGACACGCCGAAGGAGGGAATGCCCTTCGCACGAAAGAAGCGCGAATCCGTAGCGCCCGTGGACATGACCGGGATGACGGGGATATTGCCGAACAGGGCGCGGGTGATCTGCGTGACGGGGCCCATCACCTCCGCCACCAGTGGCGACGGATCCACGGAGCCACGCTGGGTGCGGATCACCACCTGCACCGCCGTGTCGTTGATCGCCTTCGCAAGCATCCCGCGCACCCGATCGGCGGTCTCCCCGGGAAAGAGGCGGCAGTTCACGTTCGCCTCAGCCAGTTGCGGGAGGGCGTTGGTGGCATGGCCGCCCGAGAGCATCGTGGCCACGCACGTCGTGCGGAGCATCGCGCCGTATCGCGGATCCTTGCCGAGCGTCATCGCCGCCGCGCGATTGGTGGGATCGGCGACGAGTGCGTTCATCGCGCGCCCGATTGCTGGCGTCTCGAGGGGTGCGGTCCCCGAGAAGAAGGCGCGCGTGACCTCGTTCAGCTTGATGGGAAACCTGTATCGGCCCACCTTCGACAGCGCATCCGAGAGCGCCGTGATGGCGTTGTCATCGCGCGGGACAGAGGAATGGCCGCCGCGATTCGTGGCCCGCAGCGTGAAGTTCGTCGTGATCTTCTCGGTCGCTTGCACGGTATTGAAGAGCGGCTTGCCGTTGCGCGTCGTGCCGCCTCCGCCCTCGTTGATGACCAGGGCCGCGTCCACCTTGTCGAAATGGTTGGTGACGAGCCAGTCCACGCCATTCGCGGGCCCGCTCTCCTCGTCGGCGGTGAGCGCAATGATGATGTCGCGGTCGGGAACGAATCGTTCGCGCCGCATGCGAATCACGTTCGCGACGAATATCGCCGCCATCGCCTTATCGTCCGCAGTGCCACGGCCATAGTAGTACCCATCGCGTTCCGTGAAGACGAACGGGTCCAGGTCCGGAGACCAGTCCTCCTTGAGCGCCTCGACGACATCAAGATGGGCGAGAAGGAGCAGCGGCTTCCGCGCGCCGGTACCGCGAATGCGCGCGACCACGTTGTGCTTCTCGGGCCGAGGGCCCCCGACGAAGATGTCGGCGTCGGGGATCCCGGCGGCGAACAGGCGCCGAGCCATGGCCGTCGCCGCCTGGGTGATGTTGCCGGTGGTGACCCCGGTCTTCATCTCAATCAGTTCCTTGTAGATCTCGCGCGCCAGCAGCTGGTCGGCGTTGAGCGCGCCGGGCTTGTAGACCGATGGCTCCTGTGACTTAATGGGCGCAATGGCCAGTGCGGAAAGCGCGAGGCCTGCGAGGATGGTTCGGCGCATGGGCAGCGAAGAGTCGGTTGGCGTGAGTTTCGGTCATGAGAAGTTCGCTGCACTCGATGGTCGCGCGCCAGCACGCCACGTATCTTCGGGCTCGCCTGACCTTTCTCGACCCCTCCCTGCCCAGCATGACGATTCGCACCACCGTCGCGTTCGCTCTTTTCCTGCCCGCCGTGGTACAGGCACAATCGCCGCGGACGTTGATGCCGATCGAGTTCGTCAACTCGGCCGAGTATGGCTGGCTGCGCAAGCCGGTGCTCGCGAGCCGCGTGCTCGATGACATGACGCAACCATCCACGTGGCGACTGAGCGGAAGCGCGCGACTCTCCTTTCCCGCTGAGCCACGCGCCGGCGGCATGCGCACACTTCGCGTGGACATGCTGTTGTCCACCGACAGCGCGCCTGTTCGCACACGTCTCCCCGCCATGAACCTGCGGCGCGCCGTGGCGAACGAGGACTGGAGCGCGTACAACCGGATCTCGATGTGGGTGCGGCCGGATTACGTCGGCGTGCCCGTGATGCCGATCCAGATCAGGATGCACAGTGCGGGCGCGGAGAAGGTGCCCGACCGGTACCATCGCGAAGGGGAACACCACGTCACCCTGACCAACGGCGGATGGCAGCAGATCGTGTGGGAGATCGATCCGCTCGCGCGCGACCGGGTGACGCTGCTGGAGATCGGCTACTTCGTGAACCGGATGATCGCTGCGCCCGGCGACCGCGTCGGGTTCGAGATCGGCCGTATCGCACTGCAGCGGGTGGAGGCGGACCACCACACCGGATGGGGTGTGGCCCCGGGCCGCATCGCGTTCAGCCACACCGGCTATCAGAACGGGACGTCGAAGACGGCGCTCGCACAGGGGCTCACGGGAACCGACTTCCAGCTTCTCCGCGTGAGCGCCAACGCGCTCGGCCACATGGTGCTCCAGAAGCCGATGACTCCGGTCACGACGCGCCACGGCGCCTTTCAGCAGATGGACTTCTCGGACGTGACGGCGCCAGGCAGCTACGTGATTCGCGCTGGTGGCTACACCACGCGTCCGTTCAGCATCGGCGATGACGTCTGGAAGGGCACCATCTGGAAGACGCTGAACTTCTTCTACGGCAATCGCTGCGGCTTCGACGTCCCCGGGTCACATGGGATCGATCATCTCGATTGGTTCGCCACACATGGTGACCAGCGCATCACGATGAGCGGCGGATGGCATGATGCCGGCGACCTCTCGCAGGGCCTGATCAATACCGGCGAGGCCACATATACGATGTTCGCCC
>JBKJMP010000377.1:0-3090 GCA_046596395.1 Gemmatimonadaceae bacterium | reverse complement strand
GGGCGCCTCTCCGGCCCAAAACGGCCAATCAGCCGTCGATGGTGTAGCGGTAGGCCACGATGTTGGCGCCACTGATCGACACGCGGAACTGCGCCGCCTTGCCGGGGGTGAGGGCTTCCGTGGTAACCGACTCGGTACCCACCACCGCACCCGACTTGTCGAGGGCGACGAAGGTGAGGACGACGGGCTTCGGCGGAAAGGTCTTCACCTGCGCCTTCGGCGCCGGCTTACCCTTCACCGGCCTCGGGGCGGCCGCTGGAGTCGGCTCCGTCTTGTCGCGGCGGTCCATCACCGTACCGGCAATCACGACGGTCTTCTCCGACGGGGAGAACTCACGAAAGGTGACCTCGGCGTGGAGCTTGTTGCCGGTGTTGTACCACGTGAGGGTCGAATCATTGTACGCCGCCGCCTGCGAGGTCCGCTTGGCCGTCTCCGCCGCCTTGGCGAGCGACAGGTAGGCGCGCGCCGCCAGGTTGTAGTTCTCCGGATTGGCTGGATCGACGGCGACCAGGCGCGTAACGAGCGGACCGACCTTGTCGTTCTGCTCGAGCGTCAGGTAAGTCACCGCGAGATTGAACAGCGCATCGCGGTTGTAAGGGTTCTGCGACAGCGTGCCCTCGAACAGCTTGGCCGCGTCAGCGGACCGCATGATTCGCGAGGCGTTCACCGCGGAGTTGAGCAGGTCCGTGTACTCGTACGCGCTCGGGTTGGCCAGGAGGTCCGCATACGTCTTGATGGCGGCGGCCGTGTCAGCGAGCAGCAGGTAGGCGGATTGCAGCTGTGCACGGCTACCAGCGGCGAACGTGCCCTTCGAGCCCGGCAGCTCGAGCAGCGCGGTGTAAATTTCAGCGGCCTTGCGAGCGGCGGCGGCCTTCTCGGCACCCGTTGCCGTCGCTGCGGTGTTCATGTGCACGGTGCCGACGTTCGCCAGCATCTGGCGACGGACATCGCGGTAGCTGGTATCGCTGGCGGCCGCCTCCGCAGCCTTCGTCCAGTACTCCACCGCGCGGGCATTGTCGTTCTTCTTTGACGCCACGCTGCCGATGACCATGGTGCCGTACGGCGACTTGGCGTACAGCTTGTTCGCGATCGTGGCGTAGTATTCGGCCGAATCCAGCTTGTCGGAGTTCAACGCGTTGATGGCGCCGTTCACCACGTCCAGGTAGAACTTCTGCCCTGCGCGCCAGTAGGCGGTGTAGTCCGAGCACGCGGGCTTCGCGGTTTCGACAACCGTAAAGAGCGAGTCGAGCGTTCCGGGCAGGTCGAACGTGGCTTCAGGATTGGTCGTGAATCCGAGATCGCCGCGCTTCGGTGAGAAGCCGATACCCGGCTGGTTGGCCCAGAGGCTCAGGGCTGAGCCGAGCGTGTATGCGCTGACCACGGGATCATCGCCCTTTTCGACCACGCTCGTGAGCTTCACGGCGTTCTTGAGGTTCGTGGCGGCCACGGCCGGCGTGCTGGCATCACGAGCGAGGTTGACGCTGAGAGTCGCGCGCGCGGCATTGCCCTTGGCGCTTTCGCCGACGTCGCACGCGGGCTTCGCCGGTGCTGCTTGCGCACCCAGCGCCGAAGAGGCGAAGAAGAGCGCGCCGGTGACGAGGGAGTTCCTACCGAGCAGAGCCATCAGAGATCTCCTGAGAAATTCCAGCGGAATCCGGAAATGGACACGGGAATCGTAGGTACCCCGCTCGGCTCAGAGCCGTTCCGCGGCGACCAACGCAAGGCTGTAAATATCGAGGGGTCGTCGCCCACTCGCCAGTGCGACGCGCTGCACATCCTCGAACTCCGGCTTGCAGCGGGTTCCCCCGTCGGGAAGCATGACGAACTTGACAGCGACGTCATGGCCAAGCACGTCCACGTGCACGATTCGCCGCGGGAGCGCGATGCGGGTGACGTCGCTCCGCCGAACGCCGATGGAGGTCGTATCCGTCAGCAGGAACCACTCGAGACCGTCCGCGTCCGCGGGACGGCAGAGCACCTCGATCCGTGTGCCCGCACGCCCCTTCTTCATCAGTGTCGGCACGAGCACGACATCGAGCGCGCCTGATTCCCGCACCCGCTCGGCGACCGCGGAGATGTACTCCCCGGCCATGTCGTCCACGTCGCAGGCCAGCATCACGAGTTGCTCGCGAGCTCCATCGGCCGGGTTTGCTGGGACCTCGGCGAGGATCAGCCGCAGCGCATTCGCGCGCCCCGGAAAATCCTTGGTGCCTGCGCCGAAGCCGCTCCGCACGGGGGTGTAGACCGCCGGCGGCGGGCCTGATGACAGCACGCGAACGAGCGCGGCCCCGGTGGGTGTCACGAGCTCGCCAGCCCCGTCGGGACCCGGGCTGATCGCGTGGCCCTCGAGGAGCTTGAGCGTGGCCGGCGCGGGGACCGGGAGCAGACCATGCGCGGCGCGCACGGTTCCGTCGCCCGTGCGCAGCAATCCGCAGCGCACGTCCTCCACGCCGAGCTCGGAGAGCCCCCAGATGACGCCGACCACGTCGAGGATCGCGTCCACGGCACCCACTTCGTGCAAGTGAACGTGCTCCGGCGGCTGCCCGTGGATCTCCCCCTCGGCCGTTGCGATAGCCCAGAACGCCGCATCGGCCTTCTCCCGCACAGGGGCCGGGGCGCCGGAGGCCGCGACGAGCGCGCGAATCTGGTCGATGTGCCGCCCATGCGGTTGCGGTGGAATGCGGAAATCCACTTTCCAGCACACGAGCTCGCCGCGAAGCACTTCGCGGATGTCGACCGTCACATCGTGCAAGCCGAGCCGCGCGGGCAAGGCGTGCAGCCAGGCGGGATCCAACCCGACGCCGAGCATTGCGCCGAGGGTCATGTCGCCGGCGATGCCCGAGAATGGGTCGAGGATGGCGATACGCATGTTAGAAGCGGTACGAGGCGCCGCTGCCCGTGTTGAACACGAGCACCTCCGCATCGGCGGGAATGCGCCGCTCGAGCACGAGGCGGTCGAGGACGGCGAGCGCGCACCCACCTTCCGGCGCGGCGTCGACGCCCGATGCGCGGCTCAGACGCAGCGTGTCCGTCCTGATGGTGTCTTCATCGACGGAAGCGGCGTCGCCGTTGCTCTCGTAGAGCGCCTTG
>JBKJMP010000270.1:0-4270 GCA_046596395.1 Gemmatimonadaceae bacterium | reverse complement strand
CCCTTGGGGCGGTCCAGACGGGCCGACCTGCTATCGTTATATTGCGAGGCTGTGCTCCAACTCCGTCCCAGTAGCGATTTCCCGTGAATCTCGACCATATCCGCAACTTCTGCATCGTCGCCCATATCGACCACGGGAAGTCCACCCTGGCCGATCGCCTCATCGAGGAGACGGGCATGCTCCAGAAGCGCGAGATGAAAGCGCAGGTTCTCGACACGCTGGATCTCGAGCGCGAGCGCGGCATCACGATCAAGCTGAACGCGGTTCGGATGTCGTACCTGGCGCAGAACGGCCAGGAGTACGAGCTCAACCTGATCGATACACCGGGGCACGTGGACTTCACGTATGAGGTCTCGCGTTCACTCGCGGCATGCGAAGGTGCCGTGCTGGTGGTGGATGCTTCGCAGGGCATTCAGGCCCAGACGCTGTCGAACTTGTTCCTCGCGATGGACGCCGGGCTCGAGATCATTCCGATCCTGAACAAGATCGACCTGCCGGGCGCGGAGCCGGACCGGCGTGCGCAGGAGGTGGGGGATCTCCTCGGCGTGGACCCCGACGGAATCCTGCGCGTGAGTGCGAAAGCGGGCATCGGCATCCGGGAACTGCTCGAGGCGGTCGTCGAGCACGTGCCGGCGCCCGTGGGCGACGAGAACGCGCCGCTCCGCGCGCTGATTTACGACTCGTACTACGACAAGTATCGCGGCGCCATTCCGAGCGTACGCGTCGTTGACGGCGTGCTTCGCAAGGGGACGAAGATCACCTTCGGCGCATCCGAGGCGATCTACGAGGTGGACGAGGTCGGATACAACCAGCTGCGGCAGGTGCCGACGGACGCGCTCGGACCGGGAGAGGTGGGCTACGTCGTCGCGAGCGTGCGCTCGGTCAGCGAGACGCGCGCCGGCGATACGATTTTCGACGCGTCCAATCGGGCGCCGGAGCCTCTACCGGGATATCAAGAGGTCCGTTCGTTCGTCTTCGCCGGCATGTATCCCACCGACACGCAGCAGTACGAAACGCTCCGCGACGCGCTCGAGAAGCTCAAGCTCAACGACGCGTCGCTGAACTACCAGCCCGAGACCTCGACGGCGCTCGGGTTCGGCTTTCGCTGCGGGTTCCTCGGATTGCTGCACATGGAGATCGTGCAGGAGCGCCTCACGCGCGAGTACGAGCTCGACCTCGTGCAGACGGTGCCGAGCGTGGAGTACAAGGTCTACAAGACGGACAATACGATGGAGCTCGTCGAGAATCCTGCGCTCATGCCGAATACCGCGGTGATCGAGCGCATCGAGGAGCCGTACGTCAAGGCGCGCATCATGGCGCCGGCCGACTATATCGGGCCGATCATGACGCTCGGCACCGAGCGACGCGGCGTGTACAAGAACATGACCTACCTCGACCAGCAGCGCGTCGAATTCGACTGGGAGTTCCCGCTCGGCGAGATCATCCTCGATTTCTTCGATCGCCTGAAGTCGATCTCTCGCGGGTATGCATCGCTGGACTACGAGATGCTCGAATATCGCGCGAGCGACCTCGTGCGCCTCGACATGCTGATCAACGGCGAGGCGATCGACGCATTCAGCGTGATCTGCCACGAGGACAAGGCGTACGACTGGGGCCGGAAGATCGCGGACAAGCTGAAGGAGCTCATCCCGCGGCAGCTGTTCGAGGTGATCATCCAGGCGGCGATCGGTACGAAGGTCATCGCGCGTACCACGGTAAAGGCGGTGCGCAAGGACGTGCTCGCGAAGTGCTATGGCGGTGACATCAGCCGAAAGCGCAAGCTCCTCGAGAAGCAAAAGGAAGGCAAGAAGCGCATGAAGCAGGTGGGATCGGTGGAGATCCCGCAGGAAGCGTTTCTCGCGGTCCTGCAGGTCGACTAGCCCCCGCGCTCGCGTGCCCTCGACGCTCGTCATCCAGACGTCGTTCATCGGCGACACGATCCTCACGACGCCGCTGCTCGCGCAACTCGCGCGGCGCGGCGCCGTGGACGTTGTCACGACGCCGGCGTCGGCGGCGCTGCTCGCCAATCATCCTGCGGTGCGTCGCGTCATTCCTTACGCGAAGCGCGGGAGTGATAGCGGCATCGGCGGCTTCTTCCGGCTCGTGGGGGAGTTGCGCGCGGCCGCCTACGACACCGCGCTCCTCGCCCAGGGATCATGGCGGAGCTCGGCGCTCGCGTTGTTCGCCGGGATTCCCGTGCGCATCGGCTTTGCAACGTCGGCGGGACGACTGCTGTACAGCAAGCGCGTCACGTATCGCGACGACCTCCACCACGCCGCGCGGCTCCTGCTGCTCGCGCGGCCGAACGGTCGCGAGCCGACCCGGGACGAACTCACGCCGTCACTGCACCCTGGCGAGGCCGAGCGCGCAGCGGTCGATGCGCTGCTCGCGGCGAGTGAGGTGAGCGCGAGCGAGACGCTCGTCGCGCTCGCGCCCGGGAGCGTATGGGGGACGAAACGGTGGCCGTACTACCCTGAGCTCGCCGCGTCCCTCGCCGGTGACGCGCGCGTCGTGATCGTCGGGGGTGCCGACGACTCCGAGCTCGCGCGGGAGATCGTGGCCGCACGTCCCGACGCGCGCATCGTGGACGCAACCGGGAAGCTCTCGCTGCTCGCGTCGGCCGAATTGATCAGTCGTGCGGGAGTGATCATCACGAACGATTCGGCTCCGCTGCACATGGCGTCTGCCGTCGGCACGCCGACGGTCGTGATCTTTGGTCCGACGGTGCCGTCATTCGGGTTTGGGCCGCTCGCGCCGAAGTCGGTCGTGATGGGACACGATGCCCTGCCCTGCCGGCCCTGCGACCGGCACGGGCCGCAGCGGTGCCCCCTCGGACACCATCGGTGCATGCGCGAGATTACACCGGCAGACTTGACCGCGCAGGTCCACGCGCTTCTCCAGTCACCGGACGCTCCCTCATGACCGCCACTCGAGATCAGTACATCGTCGGAGTCGACCTGGGCGGCACGAACATCGTCGCTGGCGCGTTGACGCAGGACGGCTCGCGCCACCTCGCGATGCGGAGCATCCCGACGAACGCGTCCGTCGGCGACGAGGGTGTGGCCGAGCGGATGATCGGGCTCGTCGAAGGAGTGATCCTCGATACGATCGAGCGGAGTGGCGCGGCGCGGAAGGATTTCCTCGGCATCGGCATCGGCGCGCCCGGTCCGCTCGACCGCGAGAAGGGCGTCGTGCTCGTGGCACCGAACCTCGGGTGGAAGGACTTTCCCCTGCGGCAGCGCCTTCAGGACCGGCTGCACCTGCCGACGACGCTCGACAACGACGCCAATTGCGCGACGTTCGGTGAGTGGTGGCAGGGCGCAGCACGCGGTGGCCGCAACGTGGTAGGGCTGACCATCGGTACCGGGATCGGCGGCGGACTGATTCTTGGCGGCGAGCTGTATCATGGTTCGTCGGACATGGCGGGAGAGATCGGCCACACGACCATCGACCTGAACGGCCGCCACTGCAAGTGCGGCAATTATGGATGCCTGGAGGCCTACGCGAGCGCTCCCGCGATTGCGACGCGAGCGCGAGAGGTGCTCGTGCGCGAGGAGGGCGAGTCGGTCATCCCGGCGATGGTGAATGGGGTGTTCGAAGACATCACGGCGCAGGTCGTGTACGACGCTGCGAAGGGCGGCGACCAGATCGCCGAGGAGATCGTGCGGGACACGGCGCGGTACCTCGGCGCCGGCGTGGCGAACCTGCTCAACATCTTCAATCCCGACATCGTCGTGATCGCCGGTGGCGTTACCGCGGCCGGCGACGCGTTGTTCGTCCCACTGCGTGCGGAGATTCGGCGCCGCGCGTTCAGCCCTGCGGTGCGCGCGGTGCGCGTGGTGGCGGGTGAGCTGCCGGGGACGGCGGGCGTCGTGGGTGCCGTGGCCAGCTTCAAGCAACAGCATCTAGGCGGCGTGTGAACGACGTGGATGAGGAAGGTGCAGGTCCGTCACTGCGCTCAGGACGACAAGCCAAGAAGCGGGTCGGCGTGATCGGCACATTCGTGTGGGACATCATTCACGGCCGCGACGCGCGGAGCGTTCCGGTCGAAGAATGGGGCGGCATCACGTACACGCTGAGCGGACTGGATGCCGCGCTCCCCGACGAGTGGGAGATCGTGCCGCTGCTCAAGGTGGGACACGACTTTGCCGCCCGCGCGCGCGACTACCTGCGCACGCTCACGCACGTCGCGCCGGATGCGGCGTTGGTCGAAGTGCCCTACGCCGGCCACCGCGTCGAACTGCGCTACATCGACGCGGAGCGACGCACC
>JBKJMP010000146.1:0-6800 GCA_046596395.1 Gemmatimonadaceae bacterium | reverse complement strand
CGGCAACGCTGCTGCTCACCGGAGCAGCGCTGGCGCTCTCCGTCGTGGTCGCGATTCCGCTCGGGGCGCTGGCCGCCGTCAAACCACTCGGTGCGCGCGACATCGGCATCAGCACGTTCGTACTCGTGCTCTACTCCGCGCCGGCGTTCTGGGTCGGGCACGTGGCGATCCTCGTCTTCTCACTGGGCCTCGGGATCTTTCCCGTGCAGGGCATGGCGTCTGCCGGCGAGGCGGCGGGCGGCATGGCGCGGGCGTCGGACGTCATGCGCCATCTCGCGCTTCCAGCACTGGTGCTCGCGACGCAGGAAGTCGCGCTGCTCGCGCGTATCACGCGTAGCACGCTGCTGGACGAGCTTCCGCGCGATCACATCCGCACTGCGCGCGCAAAGGGGCTCAGCGCCACGCAAGCGCTCGTGCGGCACGCCATGCCGCGCGTGCTGCTGCCGCTCGTGACCATCATCGGCGCGCGCGTGGGCCACCTCCTCGCGGGCGCCATCGTCATCGAGACGATCTTCGGGTGGCCAGGAATGGGACGCCTGCTCCTCGCGTCGCTCCAGTCACGCGACGCGCCCATCCTGCTCGGGCTGTTCCTCGTCTTCTCACTCGCTGTCGTCCTGGCGAACCTGCTCTCCGACCTCGCGTATGCTGTCATCGATCCGCGCATCCGCGCTCGCTAGGCTGTCGCGGCGTATCGGCGTCGCCCTCGTCACGGTCTTCGTGGGCATGGCGATCCTCGGCCCCGCCGTCGCGCCGCATGACCCGTTCGCGATCACGGGCGGATCGCTCGCGCCGCCCACCCTCCACCATCCGATGGGCACTGACGCGCTTGGCCGTGACGTGTTCAGCGCCGTGCTGTACGGTGCGCGGACGTCGCTGGTCGTTGCGACGCTCGTCGGCGCCATCGCGCTCGTATGCGGTGGAATCGTGGGCTTCCTTGCCGGCTATCGGGGCGGCTGGATCGACGACGCGCTCATGCGCGCGACCGAGCTCTTTCAGGTCATCCCGCGATTCTTCTTTGCCGTCATCGCGATCGCGCTCTTCGGGCCCGGACTCGACCGCATGGTCCTCACGCTCGGCCTCACGTCATGGCCGATGCTGGCGCGCGTGGTGCGCGGCGAGGTGATCGCGATGCGTGACCTGGACTACGTTCGCGCATCGGAGGCGATGGGCGCGACCGCGACGCACGTCATCTGGCGGCAGCTGCTGCCAAACGTCGCACCGAGCATCGTGACGGCCAATGCACTGCTGATCGGGCAGGTGCTGTTGCTCGAGGCCACGCTCGGCTTTCTCGGTCTCGCCGATCCGGGCGCGATCAGCTGGGGCATGCTCGCGGCGCAGGGCCAGGGATTCCTGCGCGTGGCGTGGTGGCTGGCGCTGTTCCCGGGGCTGGCCATCACGCTCACCGTGATCGGCGTGAACCTGCTCGCCGACGCCAGCGGATTCGAGCAAACCAACGCCACGTTGTCGTCCTGAGCGTCGCGAGAACCTGTACGGTCCGCCAGAGGTGCAGATCCTTCGCTTCGCTCAGGATGACAACGATTTGATCAGGATGACAGCGGCTCGTCACGTCCCAGGCGCGTGGAAAGCTCCTCGATGGCGACCACCGCCGGCGATCCCGCAGCGGCATCGATCGGCGCGCCGCCGCCACGCTCCACCTCGGCCAGCGCGCTGTCGTACGGCACCTCACCCACCAGCCGCATGTCATGTGCGCGGCAGAAGTCCGCGATCGCCGAGCGATCTGCCGCGTCGCGCACCTTGTTGGCGATGACGACGATGTCCGGCACGCCGAGCTCGTTGCCGAGCGCGACGACGTTGCGCGCGGTTTCCATCGAGCGGTAGTACGGCTCGAGCACGGCAACGAGACGCGAGACGTGCCTGCCCGTTCCGCGACTCAGGTGCTCGAGCCCCGCCTCCATGTCCACGACGACATGACGATCGCTTTGGGCGCGTGCGACGACTTCACCGAGAAAGCCACGGACCGTGGCGTGGGCGCTGCAGAGTCAACCAGCGCCGCCGTGCCCCACACGGCCCATCACCATGAGCCGCACCTGGTCGGGGCCGCGTACGGAGAACTCCTCGATCAGCGCTTCCGGATCGGCCGAGAACTTCGTGGTGGTGGTTCCGTCTTCGTTCGTCTGGCGCTGCATCAGGTTGCGCGGCAGGCTCACGATCGCTTCGGCCGTCGCCGGCGGAATGCCGAGGACGCTCGCGAGGTTCGGATTCGTGTCTGCGTCGATGGCGAGCACCTCGCGGCCGGTGCGCGCGAGTGCGCGCGCGAGCGTTCCAGCGATGGTGGTTTTCCCCGTGCCGCCCTTTCCTGCGATCGCGATTCGCATCCTACCTCGTCGATGGTTCGTTCGGCTCGAGGAGACGTTACGTATCACGCCTTGTCGCGGCTAGACTTCGGCTAGTCTTCGCCCAGTTGCGAACGTTATCGGGGCTTGGAACGGACGCTACCGTCGCGCCGGGATTCGCACCGTCACGGTCGAGTCCACATAGCGTGAGCGGCCGAAGAGCGATCTGTGGGGGTGAGTCCCAGGTCTAGTTGAAATTCAGGTGGTGCCTCCATACTGGAGCGTTGATCCCGGCAAGGATTCGCGCACCCAATAGAGAGGACACCACCCATGCCAAGAGTACGACGGAAGACGACGAAGAACCAGCGCCACGCTGCCACCGCAGTCCAGCAGGCGATCCCGCTGGACGATGGCACGGTCACGACACCCGCGGCCCTCGCGATGATTCGGGCGCTCATTCCGCTCGGGTTGCGGGCGGTGGAAGAGGCCCTGCTGGCCGAAGTGACGACGCTGGCCGGGCCGCGATATGCGCGGCACGACGACCGGCCCGCAGTAGTGCGGTGGGGCGCGCAACCCGGGTCGATTTTTCGCGCCGATCAACAGCTGCCGATCACCGTGCCGCGCGTGCGCGATCGGGCAGCGCAGTGTGAAGTGCCGCTGGCGACGTACGCGGCCTTGCAGACCCCGCGGGCGCAGGACGTCGGCCTGTTCCGGAAAGTGCTGGGCGGGTTGTCGTGTCGCGAGTACGAGGCCGCGGCGGAAGCCGTGCCCGAAGCGTTTGGCCTCGCGAAGTCGAGCGTCTCGCGCCGGTTCATCCGCGCGAGTGCGCAGGAGTTGCGCCGGCTTCAGGAACGTCGGCTTAACGATGCCGAGTGGTTGGTGTTGGTGCTCGACGGGAAGACGTTCGCCGGCGATCAACTCGTGATCGCGCTGGGCGTCACAGCCACGGGGGAAAAGCGCATCCTGGGGCTCGTGCAAACGGCGAGCGAGAACAAGCGGGTGATCGCCGCGTTTCTCCGCGAGCTCGGGGCACGGGGCTTTCCGCTCGACGAGCAGATTCTCGTCGTGCTCGATGGCGCGCAGGGTCTGCGGGCCGCCGTCCGCGACGTGTTCGGCGCCGTGCCGGTGCAGCGCTGCCAATGGCACAAGCGCGAGAACGTGGTGAGCTATCTCGCGAAACAGGACCAGCCCAAATGGCGCCGGAAACTGGAAGCGGCGTACGCCTACCCGCTGTACGCGGACGCGAAGCGGGCGCTCGACCGGCTGCATGCCGAGCTGCGCATCGTGAACGAATCGGCCGCAGCGAGCCTGGCCGAAGGACTGGACGAAACCTTGACGCTCCACCGCCTCAACGGGTTCGTCGAACTCGGCGTGAGCTTCCGCTCCACCAACCTGATCGAGAGCGTGATGGCGCGGCTCGAGGCGAAGACCCACCGCGTGACGCGCTGGCGCACGAGCGATCAGAAGCTGCGGTGGTGCGCCTCCGCGCTCTGGGCGACCGAGCGCCAATTCCGCCGCGTGAAGCAGTATCGCGCGCTCCCCTTGCTCAAGCGCGCCTTACAGGCCACACTCACGACCACGAAGTCCGCCGCGGCGTAAGCCGCACCACACGCGGCATCGCCTGAATGTCAACTAGGCGAGGGACACTCTCGCTCACGCCTACTCATTGAGTATGCGGCAATTGTGGTCACTGTCGGCGGAGCGCTCGCTCTCGCCGCTAGGCGAAGTGAGTGACGCGGTTTGAGTCTACCAAGGGAGGATCGCCGTGCCATTCGAAGTCTTCGTTGATGACAACTTTCATCCCATGAATGAATCTGAACGCGACCAAAAGGGCAGATTTGCGACCTACGAGGAGGCGGTCGCGGTTGCCCAGCGTCTCGTTGAGGCGTCTGTGGAGGCACAATATCGAGATGGCATGACCGAGGAACAGCTATGGGACCAGTACTCGGACTTCGGAGAGGATCCCTTTGTTCGCCCCTCCCCATTGGAGGGTTATTTTAGCGCATGGGATTACGCGCGCGCGTTCATTCCGCGATTTCTCGCGCGTGTTTCACCGCAGGGATCACGACCTGCCATCTAACGCGACTCTATGAGATTGAAAGTCATGAGCGGTTCCAGGGCCTCGGCGTCTCGCTGAGACGCCGAGTCGGGCGCAGCTTCACCGCAACCTTTGCGGGAGGCGTTCATGACGTTCGTTGGCTTCGATCTCCATAAGCGCTACATCACGGCCTGCGCCCTCGACGAGTCCGGGGCGATACTCGCCGAGCTCCGGCAGCTCTCCACGTCACTCGAGACGGTCCTCGCCTGGCTCGCCGCCTTGCCGCATCCCGTGACCGTCGGCATGGAAGCAACGCTCTACTGGGAGTGGCTGGCTACACGGCTGACGAAGGCCGAGCACACCGTGCAGGTGGCACATGCCTTCCATGTGAAGCTCATTTGGCAGGCGCGCGCCAAAACAGATCCCATCGATGCCCGCAAGCTCGCCGAGCTGCTGCGCGTGAATCTCTTTCCGTCGATCTGGCTGCCGGACACCACCACCCGCGAGCGTCGTCAGCTCCTCCGCGGCCGCGCCTTTCTCGTCCGTGCGCGCACCCGCCTCAAGAATCGAATCCACGGTCACCTCATGGCCGAGAATCTCGTGGCGCCCGGCTCCGATCTCTATGGCAAGGGCGGGCGGGCCTGGCTCGCGGCCGCCCCGCTCTCCACGGTCTTGCGCGCGCAAACGCAGCGCCTGCTCACGCTCCACGACGCGTTGACCACCGAAATCGAGGGGCTCGACGCGGACGTAAAGAAGGCGGCGAAGGGCAGTCCCGTAGTGAAGCAACTGACGACCATGCCTGGTGTCGGCGTCTTCAGCGCGCTGTTCCTGCAGGCGGAGATCGGTTCCATCACACGCTTTCACTCAAGTCATGAGCTCGCGGCCTATGCCGGCTTGGTACCCACCACGCGCAGCTCGGGCGGCAAGACCGCGCACGGCGGTCTGGGCAAAGCGAGCAATCGGTGGCTCAAGTGGATCCTCGTCGAGATCGTCGTCACGCTGAAGCTGGCGCCCGGTCCCGTCGGGACCTACTATCGCCGTCTGTTGCGGGCGAAGGGCAAGCCAAAGGCGCAGGCGGCCGCGGCGCGAAAGCTGTGCTGCTATCTGTATTGGATGATGAAGCAGGGCTGGACCTACGACGAGTGGCTCCAGCAGCACGTGCACTCTCAACGGTCGGAGGTGCGCCCGGTGCAACGCATGGGTGCGATGGCGTAGCGGCATCGCGTCATTCCCCCGGTAACGCGAATGGGCCACCTCCTTCGGATACAGGCTCGTGTCTTTCCCAGACGAAGAGGCGCTTGAAGACGACTTCGTGTCGCTCTCGATGGCAATGGTAAAGAAGGAGCTGCCAGATAAGTGGGTGCTGGGGTTTTACAGCAGTGCCATGTGGCTGTGTGAACAGCCATCGAATCATGCTGCGCCTAACAGCCATTGACTTTCAGAGGTGCGTTGGAGCAGACAGGGCGGCTATTGATGCGAGTGCGCTTCGCGCGCTCTTTTTATGAATCGCCCTGCAGCTCAACTTGGGCGTTGGGCAGACAACAACCTTTCCCCTGGTCGGTGCCGTCGCGCGTCGGCCGAGCTTGGTCGGACGGTTGGTGTCGTGCTGATCCGCGTCCGTCGAACGGTCGCCGTGTTCTGACAGAGACTGCACGCCGAGGGCGCGCAGAGATACAATTCAGGTGTGCCTGAGCTCAGCCGCTTCTTCGGGATCATTGTCCGCATGTTCGCCGAGGCGGGCGGACAGCATCACGTCGCCCACTTCCACGCCTATTGGCAGGATGAGGTCGCGGTCGTCAGTATCGACCCGATCGAGGTCATCGCTGGCTCCCTCCCCACCCGCCAGCGGCGTTTAGTGGAGGCGTGGGCCGAGCTGCATCAACAGGAACTCGTGACCGACTGGAACCGGCTGCAGCAAGGCCAGTTGCCCATGCCGATCGAACCCTTGGCCTAAGCTCCCAATGTCGATACGCCACCCGATCTATCGTGTCACGGCCGTCGCGGTCGTCGGCCCGGCGACCCTCCAGATTCGGTTCGACGATGGCCTCGAACGGCGCATTGATTTCTCGTCTGTGCTGGCGGGCGCGCTCTTCGGGCCCCTGCGCGACGCCGAGATGTTCAAGCAAGTCTACGTGGATCCCGAGGTCCATACGATCGTCTGGCCGAATGGCGCCGACTTCGATCCAGCCACGTTGCATGATTGGCCGATGCACGAGTCGGCCTTTCGCGCCTTGGCGCAGCAGTGGGAACTCGCCACCGCGTGATCCCGTGCGCCGCTGCCCAACGTGCGCTGAACCTGACGAGCGAAACAAGGAAGCTCGCTACGCTCGCATTTTGTTTGACTCGCTCGCAGGTTAGCTGGGGCGTTGGGCTGCAATGCGCATCGCGCCAACCAATTGATCTTGCAGGTGCGCGTGCCGGACGAGCGCGAGGCGAGGAACGCGCCAGGTAGCGCAACCATCGCGGAC
>JBKJMP010000145.1:0-13646 GCA_046596395.1 Gemmatimonadaceae bacterium | reverse complement strand
GCCGACGTACCTGCTGTCGATCTCGGACATGCCCGCGGTGAGCAAGCTCGGCGTGGACCTGCGCTACCCCGCATACACCGGCTTACCGGCCGAGAGCATCGAGGAGGGAGGCGACGTCGCCGCTGTCGCTGGCACACTCGTGACCGTGCGCGCGACCGTCACCAAGCCCGTAAAGAGCGCGACGGTCGAGTTCGACGGTGGCGCGACGGTGCCGATGGTGATGGGTGCCGACGGCCGGCTCGCGGCGAGCTTCCAGGTGAAGGGCAACGCGTTCTATCGCATCGACCTCGTGGCGCCTGACGGCGCTGTAGTGCCAGGCTCCGTGCAGTACGCGGTCGAGGCGCTGCCCGATCATGCGCCCACGGTGTTCATCGACGAGCCCGGGCGCGACACGAAAGTCACGAACGTCGAAGAGGTGACGATCGCCGTGCGTGCGTCCGACGACTACGGCGTCGGCACGCTCGAGCTGCGCTATCGCGTGAATGGCGGCGAGGAGAAGAGGGTCGTCCTCACGGACACGACCGATCGCAAGTCGAAGGAGCCGCGCGCGGCGCACACATTGTTCCTCGAGGAGATGAAGCTCGCGCCGGGCGACCTCGTCGCGTATCACGCTGTCGCGCGCGATGGCGCGGGCAACACGGGCACGAGCGACGTCTACTTTCTCGAGGTGCGTCCGTTCGGGAAGAACTACCGCCAGGCCGAGGAAGGTGGTGGCGGTGGTGGCGGCGGCGGGGGTGGTGATTCGCCGGACGGCTTCGTTGCTCGGCAGCGAGAGGTCGTGGCCGGCACGTTCAACTGGCTGCGTGACAGCGCGTCGGCGATCCCGCGCAAGCGTCGCGAGGACATCACGACGATCAACATCGCGCAGGGACGTCTGCGCGAGGAAGTCGCCGGCCTCGCAAAGCGGCTCGAGGAGCGCGGCGCCGCGCGCACCGACACCATGTTCGTCCAGATCAAGGCCGAGCTGGATTCGGCGGTGCTCGCGATGCAGGCGGCGGAGGAGAAGCTCGTCAAGGCGCAGGGCCGCGAGGCGATGCCGAGCGAGCAGCAGGCGCTCCAGCGTCTCCAGCGCGCGCAGGCGCTCTACCGCGACGTGCAGGTGCGCATGGGCGGCGAGCAGCAAGGTGGCGGCGGTGGTGGTGGCGGCGGACAGAAGGCCGAGGATCTCGCCGACCTGTTCGAGCTCCAGACCGACAAGATGCGCAACCAGTACGAGGCGGTGAAGCAGGAGTCGGCGCAGTCGCAACAGCAGGCGCAGCAGCGCGAAGTGGACGCGACGCTCGAGCGGTTGAAGCAGCTCGCTAGCCGCCAGCAGCAGGAGAACGAGCGCTTGCAGCGCATGGCGGAAGCGATGCGCGAGAAGCTTGGTCGCGAGCAGAATGGCGGCAGCGGCGGTGGCGGCGCGCAGCGCGAGCTCGCGCGTCAGGCGCAGGAGGAGGCGCGCAAGCTCGAGCGTCTCGCCCGTGAGCAGAACTCGCGCGAGTTGGCCGAGGCCGCGCAGAAGATGCAGCAGGCGGCGGACGCAATGCAGAAGGCCGCAGCGAGCGGGTCAACCGCGCAGGGCAATGCCGCGCTCGAGCAGCTCGGTCGCGCGGCGAGTGGATTGGAGGGTGCGCGTGCGAATGCGGTGAGCGAGGGGGTGAAGACGCTGGCCGAGCAGGCGAGGCAGCTTCAGGATCGGCAGAAGCAGATTCAGGAAGGCGTGAAGGAACTCGGCCGGACGGCTGGCGAAGCACGCGGCGAGCAGATGCAGAAGCTCGGTGCGCAGAAAGACGAGTTGTCGAAGGAGGTCGAGAAGCTCGAGGCGGCGGCGGATCGCGTGGCGCGCGAGGCGCGTCGTGAGCAGCCGGGTGCGGCGGGCAAGCTCGGCGAGGCCGTGGAGGCGATTCGCGACCAGCGTCTCGAGGAGAAGATTCAGTTCTCGAAGAATGTGATTAGGAGCGGCTCGGGCGAGTATGCGAATGCGTTCGAGAACCAGATCTCGGAGAATCTTGGGGAAGTAGCAGACAAAATGCGCGCGGCCGCGGGCGCGCTCGGGAACGAGTCGGGGCAACGCAGTCAGGAGCGCGCGCTCGATAAGGCTCGGGAGTTGGTGCGCGGCGTGGAGTCGTTGCGCGATCGCGTTGGTGATCGGACGGGCGTGACTGGGCGGCAGCAGCAGGGACAGCAGCGCAGCCAGCAGCCGGGCCAGCAAGGCCAGCAGGGCCAGGCTGGTGGGCAGGGGGGGCAGAGCGATCAGCGCGGCCGCGCGAACATCGGCGGCAACGTGACCGGCTCGAGCGACGCACTCTCCGCTGGCGAGGCCCGGCAGTTCACGCGCGAGTTCGCGCTGCGGCGCGAGAATGCCGAGGAGCTTCGCAAGGAGCTGCTCCAGCAGGGCGTGCCCGTCGCCGATCTCGACAAGGTGATCGCCGAGTTGCGCCGGCTCGAGTCAGGGCGCGCGTTCAGTGATGCGCTGGGTCTCGATGCCCTGCAGGCCCAGGTGATCGAGGGGCTGAAGACGGTGGAGTTCAACATCTACCGCAAGCTCGGCCTGGGCAGCGAGAAGAGCCCCGCACTCGGCACGCGTGCGCCGGTTCCGGCGGAATATCAGGCAGCGGTCGAGGAGTACTACCGCGCGCTGGCTGGGGCGAAGAAGAAGCCGTAGGTCGACCGTCCCAACCAGTCCTCCCAATCAGTCCTCCCAACGAGCCTAATGCCAAATCTGGCATTAGGCTCCGAGCGCCGCTTTCAGCGCCCGCGCACGCTCACCCGCCGGCCCCGGTGAGCGTGGCCCGCCCGCGCCGGGTTCGGCCTCGACGTCGAGCGCAACCAGCGTCGGTCCCGTCGCCGCGAGAATTCGCTCCAACATCATTGCCAGGTGCTCGCCGTTCGAGAAGCGAAACGTCGAGCGGATGCCGCAGGCAAGGGCCACCCCCTCGAAGTTCACGGACGTCGGCACCGGCTGCGCACCCGTGACCTCGTACACGCCGTTCGCCACCACGAACACGAGGAGGTTCGCTGGCGCCGCTGCGGCGATCGTCGCGAGCGAGCCAAGGTTCATCAGCATCGACCCGTCGCCGTTCACGACGATGACTCGCCGCGCCGGCTGCGCGATCGCAAGGCCCAATCCAATCGACGTCGCCTGACCCATGCTCGACGGCACGAACACGAGATCTCGTGGGTGCGATCCTAACGTCATCCAAACCCGGGCCGCGGCCATCGTCGTGATCACGACATCATCGTCGCGACGCAACGCGCGCAGTGCTTCGAGCGCATCCCGCAGCGGCATGCTCATGCCTTTCCCTCCGCTACGACTGCGACACCGTTCTCGCGAAGCACCTCGCGCATCTCGTCGAGCTGGTCGCGCGACGCGATGAGGCGATACCGAAGCTGCCACGCATCGAGCACCGGCTCGGTGAAGACGAGGCACGTGTCGCCCGGCAGGGTCTCCTGGTTCGAGTAGCTGCGATAACCGACGATCGCAGGAATCGCGAGCTTCCAGTCGTACAGGACGTTACGCAATGCGTCGCCGGACTCGAACAGCCCCGTGCACTGGATCATCACGAGCGGATGCGCGCCGCCGAGATGCAATCCCGCCGCGACGCCCCACGCCTCTCCCTCTCGACAGACCCGCACGACGTGAAGTGCCGAACCCTCGAGCGCGGGATACCACTCGCCAATCGTGCTGTCGGGAATCGTGACCACGTGCGTGATCCCGACGGACTCCAGCAGCGCGACGATCTCGCCACCGGTGAACATCAGCGCTTTACGAGCAGGGTGAGGCCAACACGATCGCTGAAGTATCCGTCCACACCGCCTTCGATGACGAATCCCCCCGCAGTCAGTGCGCTGATCGCCGGTGCGAAAATCGGATCCTCGGACACCTCGGCCACCATCAGCCGCGCCGGTGGGAGCTCCTCGACGCACGCGCCAACGTCCCCGATGAGCCAGTGCACCTTGATCACGCCGTCTGCCCCGCCGACTTCGCCGTAGAGCAGGAACCCACTACCGGCGGCAATCACGCCGCGGCACTCGGCATCCCCTCCGCCGAGCGCGATCTCGAGTTGCTCGAGCGCGCGCGACAAATAGGGGGTGCCGCCGAGGAGAGCATTCACGAGCCCGCGCGCCGCAGGGCCATCCGCCGGCACCAGCGCGCCCACTAGACCGCCTGCTTCTGGCGAGCGGCGCGCAGTTGGGCGTACATGGCGTCGTAACCCCCGCTGATCTCGGGAAGCACGCTCCGCTTGACCTTCGGTGGCACGCGAACGACGTCCTCCGCGGTGACGTTTTCGCACAGCCACATGGCGAAGACCGATGCTGCGGTGAGCACGGCGGTCGTCTGCAGGAGATATCCGGCTCCCGGCTGCGCGACGACACCGGGCACCGACTGCGTAAAGAGCGCGTACCCGTACGATTGCACGAGTGCCAGGCCGACAGTCAGGCCGCGCGTGACGCGCGTCAGCACCCGCCGCTCAGGATTCCAGAACCGCTGCGCGAGGCGGACGTAAATCCGCGCCGAAACGTACGGCAGGATGCCCAGGGCGAAGACCGATCCCCGCGACATCGCTCCGACGGTGAGCATATCGTAGAAGCGGAGGAGCCCAGGCTCGGTCATCCCTTGCACGTAATCGCCGAGCATACGTCCATCGGGGCCGGGGGTGCGGCAATGCGTGCCACGACGTCACACGCCAGCACCCCAGCGAGCGCGTAGGCGGCGCCCCGCCATCGATCGATCAAGCCGTTCAACATGCCCTAAGAGTGCACCACGCGGCCAGGAACCGCGAGCGCTGTCTCCTGCATCGTCTCCTTGCGACGACACATTCGCTTGAAAGCATGTAGAAGGATCAGCGCTGCAAAAGTGTGGCACGAGTGCTACAAGTTTTTGCGTGTGGAGATCGAGCATTGATATAACGCCTTCCCGTACAAAGAGTTACATGGTTGCAACGGTTGAGTTCGGCGGGCTCACCAATTGCGTCGGAAGTTCATCTCTCCAACACTGGTCACAATCATGAAAACGATCTGTAGGGCGCTCCTCTTTACGCTCCTCGCCGGTAGCGCGGCCAACGCGCAGGTCTCATTCGGCGCTTCAGGCGGCAACACGACGGTCACCCTCGCGAGCAACATCAACTTCACGGCAACCGGTGGCCCGGACTTCTTCACGCGCTTCGTCTTCGAGGGCGCATACAGCCTGCCTCCCGGGACGGGCGGCTTCAACACCATAAGCAACTCCATTGGGTTGCTCGTCAACGGCAACCCGATGGTTGGGTACGGTACGGGGAGCCTCTGGGGTCCGCTTAACTTCAACCTGGGACTCATCAGCGGCAACGACTTCACTATTTCGTTCACCAACGCGAGCGGGTACACGGCGGGCGACATCGTCACGCTCACGGCGGGGACGGCGGTCACGAACACACCAATCTCGATGATGCCGGACCTTGCACCAACCGGCGTGACGATGACGGGCAACAACGGCGACGCGCTCAGTGCGACGGTCGACCTGAACGTGGTCGCCACGCCCGAGCCTTCCTCGATCCTGCTCTCGGCAACGGGACTCATGTTCCTCGCCGGCTTCGCGCGCCGCCGGAACTCCGCACGCGCGGCCTGATTCGCGCGTCGAACTGGAACGAACACGGCACCCCGTCAGCGGCGGGGTGCCGTGTTCGTTGCTTCACGGGTGACTGGAAAGGCTGCGTCCGCCCCGGCACCGTCAGGCTGCTTCCTTTGCGCTACCCCTCTCGCATTCGCTCGAGCGCCGTTTGTAACTCTGCTGTCTGCCGACTCCGCAAGAGCCACCCCCGCCCGTCCACTCGGCGCACATACAGCGCTGGCGACAGGAGCGCCGGCGCCATGATGCGCATTCGCAAGAAACCACGCACCCCTATCCGGCTGTACAGCGCCGGCAATGTCGTCAAGGTCACTTCGGCGATTTCCGCGGCTGGTACGTACTCCGACCGGTAGCCATACGCCTTGATCGCCATTCCCCGCTCGAACACCAGCACCTTGGCGGGAACCCTCGCGCGAATGGCGATCACGACGACGAGCGGCAGCAACGCGGCCACCGCGAATGCGCTCCACTGCACGAACACGCTCGGCACCTGCACGAGCGTGCTCACATGGAATCGTTGTATCGGGTAGGCGGCCAGCCGCAACACGGCGAACGCGACGATCACGATGAGTGCCGTTGCCACGAGGCGATGCACGTACGGCCGGCGAATGCGAGCTACATAACGGAGTGACGCCATCGGCAACGGGCGAGTAAGGAAGGCCCTCGCCGCGACGAGAACGGCCGCAAAGAGCAGCAGTCCGATCGCCACGGCGACACTTTCGGAAACGGGGGCAACGTTGCTGACTGTCGTCACCATCCGCCGGCGGTCGAACAGTCGCGCAGCGTGCAACACCACGTCCTTGCGCGAGAGCGCCGCAAGCTCCTGCACCAGGTCGGGGAATGCCGAATAGACGTCGCGCGAATAGAGTCTACTGAACACGAGCCGGTCGATCGCCGCCCCAGTATTGTAGGTGGTCCGCAGGGACGCGATGGCGATGTCCCGCTCACGTACGAACTGCGAATCGCTCACGGTGCCGTCTCGCAGCGCGGCGATCTCGGAGTCGATCACCCGTCGCGCGAAGGAAAGCTCCGCAGGCTTCACTCGCGCGGTGAGCTCCGACGCGCGGCCCCGCGCCCGGTTGAACACGGAGATGCCGTACACGGCCTTGCGCTCGCCGTAGCGGAGCTGCTCGTTCAGGCGCCGCGAGAGATACTGCTCGAGGAAGGACGCCACGACGTTGTCGCGCGCCGAGGGCACATAGCTCTTGAACTGATGGGTGAGGGTGACGGTTGGCTGAAAGGTCCACGAGAATCCCTGCGCTCGCGGCCGGGGTCGCGCGGTATCGGACCCGGAGGAGGTGCGACCCCAGGTGGCAGCGTCGCGAACGTCTGTGCGATGATGGACCAGACCGAATCGGCAGGCAGGTTGCCGATCACCGTGAGCGTCATGCGCGACGGCACGTAATAGCGATCGAGAAATCCGCGCACGGCGGCTGAATCGATGCGCTGCACGCTGGTCCAGTTGTCGTCGCCGCGCTCCCACTCGCTCGGGAGATCGAACTCGCGGCGCCAGTAGCCCGGTGGACGAAGCGAGGGCGGATTCACGACGCGGGCGATGAGCCGGTCAAACGGCCCGGGAGCGCGAGCGTTCACCTCGATCAACACAGGCGTGCGCTGCCGCTCGATCAGCTCCGGGAGCAGCAGCGGTGGCGTCAGCAACGTATGGACCCATCGCAGTGCGAACAGTCCGTGCTCACGACGGACGTGCGCGAAGTACGCGGTGTGATCATTGAAGGTCATGCCGTTCCGCGTGCCACCCCGACGGTCAATCGCGTCCTTGAGCTCCAACTCGGACATCCCGGCGCGATCGGTGAACAGCATGTGCTCGGTAAAATGCGCGAGCTGCCGGTACCCCTCCGGATCCTGATCCCACCCGTACGGAACGGTGACGCTCACCGCGACGTCGGGCAGTCCGGGCGCGTACTGATACCAGACCTTCAGGCCATTCGGCAGGACGCGCGTCTCGATCCCGGCGAACGGGCTGCGGAGCGAATCCTGGGCTGCTACCCGAGATGCGTGCAGCACCACCGCCGCGAGCACTGCCGCAACGAAGCCGGACTGCCCGCGAACCCGGTTCATGGCGCGAGTGCGATCAGATGTGCAGCGCCCGCCCAAGCACCGCGAGTGCCGCTTCCTTCGTCGCCTCGGAAAGCGTGGGATGCGCGTGCACGGTGATCCCGATGTCCTCCGACGATCCACGATACTCGAACGCCAGCACCACCTCGGCGATCAACTCCGAGGCGCTGGGGCCAATGAGGTGCGCGCCGAGCAGCTCGTCGGTCGTGGCGTCGGCGATGAACTTCACGAAGCCCGCGGTCTCGCCAGACGTCCGCGCGCGGCCATTCGCCGAGAACGGGAACTTGCCGACCTTGTACGCGCGCCCCGCCGCCTTGACTTCGTGCTCGGCGAGGCCGACCGACGCGATCTCCGGCCACGTGTAGACGACCGACGGCATCGAGCGGTAGTGCATGTGCACCGGCTGCCCCGCGATCACCTCGGCCGCGATCACTCCCTCCTCCTCAGCCTTGTGCGCGAGCAGTTTCCCGCCGACGCAATCGCCGACCGCGTATACGCGGGGGAGGTTGGTGCGCATCTGGTCGTCGACGACGACCTCGCCGCGCTGGCCGACCGTGAGTCCGAGTGCGGCCGCATCCACGCCCGTGAGCGACGGCTTACGTCCCACCGACAGCAGCACGTAGTCCGCGTCGATGGTCTCGCTCGCGCCGTCCTTCTCGACGGTGATCTTTACGACGTCGCCATCGCGCGTGGCGCTCGTGACCTTCGCGCCCGTCCTGAGCGTGAGTCCCTGCTTCCTGAAGATCTTTTCCGCTTCCCTGACGATCTCCTCGTCCATGCCGGGAAGGATCGTCGGCGCGAGCTCGACGACGGTCACCGTCGCACCGAGGCGGCGCCAGACGCTGCCGAGCTCGAGGCCGATCACGCCGCCGCCGATGACCACGAGGTGCTTCGGCACTTCCTTGATCCGCAGCGCGCCGTCGTTCGAGAGGACACGCTCCTCGTCGAACTTCAGGAAGGGGAGCTCGATTGGTACGGACCCCGTCGCAATGATGATGTGTTTCGCCTGATAGGACGTTATCGTGTTCTCGGGGGGGGGCCCCCGCACCTCCACCACATTGTCCGCCTTCAGCGTGCCGCGCCCCTTCGCCCACGTGATCTTGTTCTTCCGGAACAGGAACTCGATCCCCTTCGTGTTCTGCGCGACAACGTCATCCTTGCGCTTGAGCATCCGTGCAAGGTCGAGCCGAATGCCATCGACGCCGATGCCATGCTCCTCGGCATGCGCGCGCATGAACTCGTAGTGCTCGCTCGAGTTCAGCAGCGCCTTCGACGGAATGCAGCCGACGTTCACGCAGGTGCCGCCGAGCGTCTTGTCCATCTCGACGCAGACGGTGTTCAGCCCGAGCTGCGCGGCACGAATCGCGGCGACGTACCCGCCCGGTCCGCCGCCGAGGATGACGACGTCGGCGGTGTGAGTGTCAGCCATGGTGTGATGATCCAAAGGGAAAACTTCCAGTCACGTTGACCAATCCTCCACCTTGAGACCAGGGATGCGTCGAAACTCCCGCACGTTTCCGGTCGCAAGGGACAGGTCGTGGGCTTGGCACGTCGCGGCCAGCCACATGTCGTGGGCGCCGATTGGAGTTCCGGCTGCGGCGAGATGAGCCCACAGCCGTGCGTGCGCGCGAGCGATTGGCACGTCAATCGGGAGGAGTGAAAACTGCCCGAGTACCGCTTCCACGAACGCGGACCGGCGAGCTCGCACGTGCGCTCGTGCGGCACGATGGACACCATGCAGGAGTTCGCTCGCCGTGACGACGCTCAGGAACATGTCTTCGTCTTCCCGGCCGGCAAGAATCGGCGCCAGGTCCAGCGCTTGTCGTTCGCCGGCGATGAGGATACTCGCGTCGATCAGGACTCCCATTGGTCCTCGGCGGGACGAAGCGAGGCGCGCGCCGCCGAGATGTCCTTGTTGAACGCCGCGGCTTCCACCGACGAGAGCTTCGGGAGTGCGCCGAGCAGTGCGGCCAGTTCCCCGAGCGTGCGCGCCGTCGGCACTGGAGACAGCTCAGCGACCGGTCGCCCTCCGCGGATGAGGAGGAAGCGCTCTCCGCGAAATGCCACGCGATTCAGGTAGTCCGCAAAGTTCCGGGCCACCTCCGTCACCGATGCTCGCAGCACTGAACCCTCCCGATGTCAGATAATCTGCTTATCAGATTACCTGATAAGGGTGGCGAGAACAAGGCCGAGGAAGCTCGATGCCGTGCTTGCCCGCGTCAGTCCACGAGCATCGTCGCGGGATCTTCCATCAACTCCTTCACCCGCACCAGGAAGAGCACCGCCTGCTGTCCGTCGATCACGCGGTGATCGTATGAAAGCGCGACGTACATCATCGGCCGGATCACCACCTCGCCGTTGAGCGCGATCGGGCGATCCTGCGTCTTGTGCAAGCCGAGGATGCCGACCTGCGGGAAGTTGATGATCGGCGTGGAGACGAGTGAGCCGAACACGCCGCCATTCGTGATCGTGAACGTTCCCCCCGTGAGGTCGTCCATCGCGAGCTTGCCGTCACGCGCCTTCTTGGCAACCGCGGCGATGTCGCGCGAGACGTCGAGCATGCCCTTGCGATCGGCGTCCTTGATGTTCGGGACGACGAGCCCCGCCTCGGACGCGACCGCAATGCCCATGTTGACGTAATGCTTGTAGACGATCGAGTCGCCATCGATCTGCGCGTTCACGATCGGGTACGACTTGAGCGCCATGCACGCGGCCTTCACGAAGAAGGGCATGAAGCTGAGCTTCACGCCGTGCTCCTTCTCGACCTTCTCCTTCATCCGCTCGCGCACCGACATCACGGCGGACATGTCGATCTCGTTGAAGGTCGTGAGGTGCGCCGTGGAGTGTTGCGCGAGCAGGAGGTTCTCCGCGATGCGCTTGCGCCGCGTCGTCATCGTCTCGCGCGTCTCGCGCTCGCCCGATCCGGGCGCCGGCGCCGGAGTGGGCTTGGGCGCCGGCGGTGCGCCCGCCGCCACGGCAGGCGCGGCCGGAGCCGGCGCGGTCGCCGTCTGCTCGATCACGTCCGGCTTGCTCACGACACCGCCCCGTCCCGTCCCCACCACCGCAGCCACGTCGACGCCCTTCTCAGCCGCAACGCGGTGCGCCGCCGGTGACGCGCGAACTTCAGTCTTCCGCGGCTCAGGCGTCGGCGTTACCGCCGTTTCAGGCGTTGTCGCCGTTTGAGCCGTTGCCGCCGTTTGAGGCGTCCCCGTCGTTGGAGTTGCCGCGGCGGCGCCCTCCTCGACCTCGCCAAGTACCTCGTCGACCCTCACGACCGCGCCTTCCTGCACGGCGCGCTTCGTCAGCACCCCAGCGCTCAGCGCCGGCACCTCGACGGTGATCTTGTCGGTATCGAGCTCGACGAGCGTATCGCCCGCGGCCACCGCATCGCCCTCCTTCTTGAGCCAGCGGGACACCGTTGCCTCGACGATCGACTCGCCGAGCGGAGGAACCTTGATAGCAGTCATGGTGGCCGCGTTGCCGGAGCGATTTTCAGCGACCCCTCGTCGGCGCTACCGCGCTCGCCGGACGTCGCATAGCATTCGCGACCAATATAACCCGGCGCAGAGGCATGCGAGGACTCACCATTTCCGCCCACGGCGGACTCGATCAGATCGAGTATCGCGACGATCTCGTCGTGCCCGAGTTGCGCGCCGACACCGACGTGCGCCTCCGTATGCGCGCCGCCGCGCTCAATCATCTCGACCTGTTCGTCATCGGCGGCATGCCCGGCATCGCCATTACCCCCGGCTGGATCCTCGGCTCCGACGGTGCGGGCGTCGTCGAGTCCGTTGGGAGCGCGGTGACGAACGTCGCCGTCGGCGACATGGTCCTCATCAACCCGGGCATCAGCGACCGCACGTGTGAGTACTGCCGGGCCGGCGAGCACCCGCTCTGCCCGCGCTACGGCGTGCTCGGCGAGCACCTCCCGGGGACGATGGCCGAGTACGTCGTGGTGCCGGCGGTGAACGTGCATGCTATCCCGGCGGACTCTGACTCCGCCGTGGCCGCGGCGTTCACGCTCGCCACGCTGACCGCGTACCGGATGATGGTGACACGAGCCCAAGTGCGCGGGGGCGAGCGCGTCCTGGCCTGGGGCATCGGCGGCGGCGTCGCCATCGCGTGCCTCCAGATCGCAAAGCTGCTCGGCGCGCACGTGACGGTCACGTCGGGCAGCGACGACAAGCTCGCCCGCGCGCGCGAGCTTGGGGCCGACGACACGATCAACCACCGCGGCGTGGACGTCGGCCGCGAGATGCGCACGCGGACCGGTAAGAAGGGAGTAGACGTGGTGGTCGATTCCGTCGGCGAGGCCACGTGGTCACAATCGCTCGGTGCACTCGGCCGGCGGGGACGTCTCGTGACCTGCGGCGGGACGTCGGGCCCCATGGTGACGACCGATGTCCGGAAGCTCTTCTGGAACCAGTGGAGCATCCTGGGCTCGACGATGGGCAATGACGCCGAGTTCGCCGCGATCGTCGAGCACTTCCGGAATGGCCGGCTGATGCCACCCGTGGACCGGGTATCCCCGCTGGAGGAGGGCCGAGCGGCGTTTGCGCGCCTGGAGGCGGGCGAGCAGTTCGGAAAGATCGTCGTCTTGCTCGACTGAAGAGACCCAGACCGCGGAACGCCGGTGACGCCGGAACTGCGCACGCGGAGGTCGCCGCAACAGCGTTAGGCAGTCGGCTGTAGTGAACGTTCAACGCAGTTACCGCGTCGTCGGCGTGCGCTTTTTCCGCGTCATCGGCGTTCCGCGGTCTGGGTTTGCTCAACACTCGCATCCTGCGGCTATAATGTCGTCATGCGCATCGTCGTCGTAGGCGGCGGACCGGCCGGGCTTTACACCGCGATGCTCCTGAAAAAGGCGCGTCCGGAATTCGACGTCGCCGTGGTCGAGCGAAACGCCGCCGACGTCACCTTCGGTTGGGGCGTGGTGTTCTCCGACCAGACGCTCGAGAACTTCCGCGCCGCCGACGAGCCCACCTACCGCGCGATCACCGAGAACTTCGCACACTGGGACGACATCGACGTCGTCGTACGCGGCTCGCGCATCACGTCGGGGGGCCACGGCTTCAGCGGCATCGCGCGGCAGCGGCTCCTCACGATCCTCCAGGAGCGCGCGCGTGAGCTCGGGGTGGACCTTCAGTTCTCCAGAGTGGCCAGCCCGGTGTCCGAGATAATTGCCGACGTCATCGTGGCGGCCGATGGCGTGAACAGCGCGATCCGGACCGAGCGCGCGCACGCCTTCGAGCCCGACCTCGACGTCCGCACCGCGCGCTTCGTCTGGCTCGGAACCACACTTCCGCTCGACGCTTTCACGTTCTACTTCGTCGAGAACGAGCACGGCGTCTTTCAGGCCCATTGCTACCGCTTCGACGAGCACACCTCGACGTTCATCGTCGAGTGCGACGAACGATCGTGGCGTGCGGCTGGCTTCGACGCGATGAACGCGGACCAGACCGTCTCCGCGTGCGAGGGTCTCTTCGGCGAGTGGCTCGGCACGCATCGCCTGATGAGCAACGCCGCACACCGGGCAAGCTCGCCCTGGACGACCTTCACGCGCGTCAAAAACGCCCGCTGGTTCAGCGACAACGTCGTCCTCATCGGCGACGCCGCTCACACCGCGCACTTCTCGATCGGATCGGGCACCAAGCTGGCCATGGAGGACGGCATCTCCCTCGCGCGGCATCTGTCCCTTGGCGGACCGGTCACCGAGGCATTCCAGGCCTATCAGGACGAGCGCATCACCGAATCGCTCCGCCTCCAGAACGCCGCGCGCAATTCGATGGAGTGGTTCGAGCACGTGCGACGGTACATCGCGCTGCCGCCCGAGCAGTTCGCGTACAGCCTGCTCACGCGCAGCCAGCGTGTGAGTCATGAGAATCTCCGCCTGCGCGATGCGTCATATGTCAGCGGGGTGGAGATTCTCATGACTCACACGCTGGCTGCGCGTGAGCAGGCTGTACGCGAACTGCTCGGGCGG
>JBKJMP010000140.1:0-6415 GCA_046596395.1 Gemmatimonadaceae bacterium | reverse complement strand
CGCTGGTATAGTGAATGGCATAGCCGGCGCGCTCGTAGTCGCGCCACCGTTCGCGCGCGACGTCCGCGCCGCCGACCAGCTCCACCTTGTTGATTACGATGCGCGCCGCGAGGTCGTTCGCCTCGGCAATCACCAGGAAGCGATCGAGCATGCGCGGGTGGGGCTCCGGATTCGCGGCGGCGAACACCACCACCACCTGATCGACGTTCGCCGCCACGATGCGCTCACCGTGTCCGCCCCCAGGTGCGCGACGTGCGAGACGTGAGCGGCGCGGCAGGATCTCGGCGATGGCCCACGTGATGCCGTCGTCGTCGCCCTCGAGGTTCACGCGATCGCCCACCGCGAGCTTGAGGGTGCTCGCCGCGGACGAGATCGTGTCGCGACGGAGCGACCCGTCAGCGCGCTTTCCCGAGTTGCTCTTCTTCACGCGGCCACGGAGCGAGGCCTCGATGGTAATGCCGTCGTCGCGTAGCACCTTCCATGCGCCGCCCGTGCCGCTCAGCACCACCCCCTCGATCGCGAACCGCTCCTCGGTCATGCGTCGTCCCCAGGCTCGTCGCGCATCACGTCGTACCATTTGCGCGAGGGAGCGCCACCCGCACGCTCGGCGATGAGCGCGTGCAGCGCGGCGCGAACCTGGGCGAGTGAGAGCGCGCCGACGACCGCGCGGGCCTCATCCTCAGCATCCGACTCGGCGAGGAACTCCGTCTCGAGGTGCCCACTCGGCGATGTCGCGCCGATGCGCGCCCACTGCACGAAAAGCAGGTACGCGCCCCACGGTGCATCCGCGTTGCCCGTGGGTGCCGTGACGATCTCCACGCTGTAGGAGAGTCCGTTGCTGCCCTCGAACGCGGCAGGCCGGCCATGGACGGCTGCATAGCCGCCGATGGTGTTGGCGTCGCCGCGCGAGTGGTCGGCGGGAAGGTGCTGGCCAGGCATGGCCCGTACGCTACTTGCCGCCGTGCAGCGCCTCGCGAATCACGTTGCCGGTAATGAAGGCCACGTTCGCGGGACGCTCGGCGAGACGTCGCATGAGGTACGGATACCACTGGGAGCCGAAGGGCACGTAGCAACGCACGCGATAGCCCTCCTTCACGAGCGACTCCTGGAGGTCGCGCCGCACGCCGTACAGCATCTGGAACTCGTACTTGTCGTTGGCGATGCCCTGCTCCGCGGCGAAGCGCTTCGCCTCCGAGATGATCGCGGGATCGTGCGTGGCGATGCCGGGATAATTCCCCTTCGTCATCAGCACGCGCATGCACTTCACGTAGTTCGCGTCCACGTCCTGCTTGTCCGGATACGCCACGGACGCGGGCTCCTTGTAGGCGCCCTTGCAGATGCGGACGCGGGACCGGATCGTGTTCATGTGCTCGACGTCCGCGTAGGTGCGATAGAGGCAACTCTGGAGCACCACGCCGACATTCTCCTTGTACGTTGGGTAGAGCCGGTCCTCGAAGAGCTTCAGCGTGATGTCGGTGTACGCGCTGGACTCCATGTCGAGCCGCACGAACGACTCGTACTGCCGCGCCCGCGCAAGGATGTCCTGCATGACCGCGACGCAGAGCTCGTGGTCGATGTCGAGGCCCATCGCGGTGAGCTTCACCGACACGTTCGCGTTCAGCTTTGCATGCTGAATGCGATCGAGAAGGTTGATGTACTCGTCGCGGGCGCTGCGCGCTTCCTTTTCCGTGTACACGCTCTCGCCCAGGAGGTCGAGCGATACCGTGATCCCCTTGGCGTTCAGCTCTCGCGCCGCGGCCAACGCCTCGTCAACCGTCTCGCCTGCCACGAAGCGGCGGGCGAAATGCTTCGCGAGGCGGTTGTTGCGCACGAACTTGAAGACGCGCGGCTGGTTCGAGAGGTACAGGAGCGTATTGCGAAGCATGTACGGAAATGTAGCCGGAGCCGCCAGCGTGGAGTATCACCGCCCCGGCAATGGGCGGGACCTGACTTCGATACCCAGTTCCAGCTCCAGCTCGGAACGGGAGCCATGAGCCTGAGCAGGTAGCCTCCAGCATTGAGCCGACTCGAGCGCGAGCTTCAGCTCAGAGCCTGGGCTCGAGCTCTGAACTGCTGATGGCTTGAGGCTCGCGCTGATGACACGATGGACCGACGACTCGTCAGCTCAACGTGATGATCGCACTGAAGGGCAAGGTGCGGTAGCCAGGATGGATCGACGCGGATCTGGCACTGGGTCCCCCCGGCACGATCGCCCGGCTCCTCGCCCCCATCAACGCCGTCGGAGGTCCGCAAACGTGCGCGGGTCGGTACCGAATGCGCGAATCACGGCGGCGAATCGGGCGCTATGACGTACGGCGTCGTATGCAGGGTGGCCGAATGCTCCAACGAAGGCCAACGGTTCGCGCGCTTTCGCCGCTCGCTCGAGCGCGTCGAGTGCGCGGGATGTATCGCCAAGTCCGAGGTAGGTCCAGGCGATTGCGCTCTCCGCACGCATGTTTCGCCCGCGTTCCTGCTCGATCTCACGGATGAGGGTGGCCGCGCCAGTCCGGTCTCCCGTGGCCGCTCGCACGAAGCCAACCCACAGCGCAGTGTTCGGGTCGCGCCGGACGCCGCGTTGCGTGACGCGGGCAAGGTCGGGCCGCCCAGAAAAATATTCCGCGACAGCCAAGGCTGCTCGCGCCATCGCGTTGAGCGAGTCGAGTTCGACACCTCGGCGCGCGGCAATCAGTCCGTCCGTTAGACGATTGCCATTGAGCAGGCTTAGGGAGTAGACCCACCAGGTGGTGGGGGACAACGGATCGGACTGGACGGCAAGTCGTCCCCGCTCGATGGCGTCGTTCGCTCGACCCAACATATAGAGGGCGGGAACGGAGGCGCGGTATGCAAGCGTGTAGTCCGGGTCGAGATCCAGCGCGCGTTCGAATTCACCCAGTGCCGGCGCCCAGGCATTCGCGAGCAGGTGCGACATTCCTGACGCGACGTGGGCTTCGGCACTTGACGAATTGAGCCGAAGCGCTGAGTCCGCGGCGGCGCGGGCCTGCTGGCGGGTCGAATCCGGCGACACGAGCTCGTAGTACGGAAGCAGCGAGTACGCCGTGCCAAGCTGTGCCCAGGCGCTCGCGTACGAGGGGTCTTTTTCCAGCGCCTGCTTGAAGTATGGAATCGACCCTGCGACCCCTCCCCCCCGACGCTGCAGAAAGTGCAACCCACGCAAGTAGAGATCGTACGCCTCCAGGCTGGTGGTGCCGGAGGAACGAGCCGACGACTGTCCCACTTCGCTCCCACCACCGATCGCGACGCGGAGCGCCGCGACGATGTCGCGCGTGAGGTCATCCTGAACGGCGAAAACATCCCTCACCTCGCGGTCGTAACTGTTGCTCCAGAGCACCAGGCCGTCCGCGGCGTTCGTGAGCTGGACTGAGACGCGCAGTCGTGATCCGGCGCGGCGCACACGCCCCTGAAGCACGGCGTTCACGTCAAGCGCCTTGCCGACCTCACGAGCGTCCGGAGTCGTGTTGCGGTACGTAAATGCCGAACTCGTAGCCGCAACGCGAAGTCCCCGCACCCTCGCTAGCGCCGTCGTCAGCTCGTCCGCCATCCCTTCAGCGAAGTACGTGTTGGCGGTGTCGCTACCGACGGATTCGAACGGAAGCACTGCGATCGATCGCTCTGGCTGTGCAGCAGTGCGCGACGCGAAGGTGCTGGCGTTGGAGCGGCTTACCACCATCCACGTGCCGAGGGCCACCACGGCGACAATACCGATTGCTCCGGCGATTCGCTTTCGGTGCACGAGCGGAGAGTGGATTCGCCAGAGTGGGGCACCCTGGAGTGTCGAAGCATGTTCGAGCGTGGTGAGCAATTCGGATGCGGACGCGGGGCGATCCGCGGGGTCCTTGGCGAGGCATTGCATCACGATCGACGCGAGTGGCGCCGTCAGATCGTGCCGGGCACTGCTCAGCGGCGCGGGCGCCTCCGCGATGTGCGCCGCGATGAGTTGCTGGGCCGTCGTCTTTCCCGCGAAGGGATGCGCTCCCGCCAGGAGCTCATACGCCACTACACCCCACGCGTACAGATCGGCGCGATGATCGAGGTCGTCGCCGGCGCCCTGCTCGGGCGACATGTATGCCGGAGTGCCGAGCGACGTGCCGACTTGCGTGACTGTACCACCGGGCGTTTGCGACTTCGCAACCGAGAGCGCCTTGGCGATGCCGAAGTCTGCCACTAGCGCGTTGCGTCCGGAGAGCAGCACGTTCTCCGGCTTGATGTCGCGATGCACCACGCCGCTGGCGTGCGCGTATGCAAGAGCCCGCGCAACATCGCGCAGGATCTGCACCGCCTCGACGATGGGCACTGGCCCACCCGTCATTCGCGCGCGCAGGCTATCACCGTCCACGTACGGCATCGTGTACCACGGCAATCCGTCGACGTCCCCTGCGGTGATCACCGGGACGACGTTCGGATGCTGCAGCTGCGCCGCAAGTCCGATCTCGCGCTCGAACCGCTCCGCGGACAAGCCAGCGACCAGTTCGGGCGCGAGTAGCTTGACCACGACTTTTCGTCGGAAGCGCGACTCCTCGGCCAGGAAGACGCGCGACATGCCGCCCCCACCGAGCTCACGCTCGATGGTATGGGTTTTACCGAGCGACGCCTGCAAGTGTTCGCGAAGGGAGTCGGGCACGACGGCCGGCGGTGGATCTGGGTCGTTCAAGGATTCGGCCGTCGTTTGCTCACCCAAACACGTGTCGGATTCACGGCACCACGACGGATCCGAGCCACTGATCCAGCCACGCGCGCTCGTTCACCATGCGGTGTACGACGTTCCAGTGGCCCGTGATCCCATGCGCCATGCCGGCATAGCGAATCACCCTGGACGGAACGCCGAGCTTCTTCAGCGCCGTGTACATCTGCTGGGTTTCGGAGTACGGCACACGTTGATCCACCTCACCGACGATGAACAGGGTTGGCGCCTTCACGCGATTCGCGTACGTGAGTGGTGATTGCCGGATCATCGTCTCACGCGCGCGCGTGTGCCACGGCGCTCCCCAGAACTCCTTCTCCTTCGTGATCGGGATATCGGCATTGCCGTAGTCGCTCACCCAGTTCACGATGCCCGCACCAGAGATCGCCGCCGCAAAGCGGTCGGGATACTGCGTGATGAGCCAGTTGGTCATGAAGCCGCCGTAGGAGTGGCCCATCGTGGCGACGCGGGTCCGGTCGACCGGATACCGGCCAATGACGTAATCGACGCCGGCCATCACATCCTGTCCGTCCTTGGTGCCCCACGCACCCCACGTTGCCCAGAGATGCTTCTCTCCGTAGCCGGTGGAACTGCGGAAGTTCGTGGCGAGCACGTAGTAGCCGTTCGCGGCGAGGTAGTGGTTCCTGAAGCTGAAGGCATAACCGTCAGCCGCGTGCGGGCCGCCATGGCTCGCCACGACGAGTGGATGCTTCGCGGAACCGGTGACCGTCGGCTTCCAGAGCCACCCCTCGATCGGCGTCCCGTCGCGACTCCTGAACTGGACGCGCTCCACGGCGCTCATCCCGATTTCCTCCACGAGCCCGTCGTGCACGTTCGAGATCCTGCGCTCGCCGGAGCCATCCATCCTGGCGACGTACACTTCTGCTGGACGCTCCATGGTGCCCACGGTGTACGCCATGCGGCTTTGATCGGCGCTCACACTGAGGCCGCCGATCCGCCGCTCGCCACGCGTGACCTGCTCGACGATGCCTCCCGCGGCAGCGACGCGAAAGAGGTGGTTGGTTCCACCAACGCCACCAGTGAAGAACACGTGCCGGCCGTCGGTGCTCCAGAACGGCTGGCTTGGCAGGTAATCCCAGTTGACGGTGAGGTTCACTTCCCGCGCGCCATCTCCCGAGACGATGACGACATCGGTCGCGCCTCCATGATTCAGCTTCTTCCCGATAATCCAGTTGTCCGCGAGGCCGCGGATCGTGAGGATCCAATCACCGGTCGGCGATGGCCGGGCCCCCGCGTAGTCGTACTGGAGGTTCGGTGTGAGTCGCCTGACGACGCCGTTCTTCGTCGCGGTGTACAGCTCCGAGCGACCGTAGGAACGCTCGCTTCGATAGTTGGAGTCGGCAGTGAAGACGATGCGCTCGCCATCATGCGCCCAACCGATGCTCGTTGGCCGCAACCCCAATGATGTGACCTGCTGCGCGGACGTATTCGTCCCGCTCGCACTGCTCTCCATCGTGCGCTCCGATGATTGCGCGCGCTCGATGAAGAGCTCCTGCGGAGGATTCACCTCGGGGTCGTTGCGATTCGGAAGCGGGAACGGCCGGCCGACGCCCATGAACGGAAGCCAGTCGAAGTGGACACCCTTGAACCCGTCCTCGTGCCGTTGCACGAAATCCGACCGTGCCGGACGAGTGCGCTTCGCGACCGGCACGTTGCGCACCACGGCGATGAACTGCCGGTTCGGGGAGAGCTCAG
>JBKJMP010000680.1:0-7439 GCA_046596395.1 Gemmatimonadaceae bacterium | reverse complement strand
TGGCGTGGGCGCGCGCGATATGGCGGCCGTCAGCATACGCGAAAGGTCCGGCGTGCTTTCGTATCCGGCCTCCACGGCTGACCGTTCGGCCGCCGACGCCTCGCGCAAGATCACTATCGCTCCGCGAACATCGCCGCGGTCGAGCGACAGTCGTCCAAGCCCGAGCAAGGTCGCGGCGAGAGCGCGGTGGCTGCGTGGCGACGCGCGTCGTTGTGCCGCGAGCGCGACGCGGTAGAGCGAGTCGGCACGGGCGTCCTGCCCAAGCGCGTGGAGCATCGCCGCCAGCCGTGACATCTCGGCTACCAGCTCCGGATGATCGGCACCCATGCTTCCACGCTTGCGGGCGATGACTCCCTCCATGAGCGCCACCGCGTCCCGAACCGCACCGCGCGCGGCGAGCGCCTTTGCGACATTGCTCACCGCATTGTCCACCTCCGGATGACCGTCACTCAATCGGCTGCGGCGCAATGTGAGCGCCTCGCGATAGGCCCGCTCGGCAGCCACCGCGTCACCGCGGTGCAGCAGCACGTGTCCAAGGTTGTTCAACGATTGTCCCAGCTCGAGCGGTTCGTGACCGGGCTCGCGATTACTCCGAGGTCGACGGGTATCGCTCACAGATTGTTACTTATACGCTCGCGCTCTTCGTTGCTCAAACAGCGTCGCAGCTAGACCTTGAGGCGATCTGGCAAGAGCAGGATATTTCTGAGCCAATTGCGCGCACGCTTGCCAAATGGGCACCTCTGGTTTTGCGCGAAGTGATTGCGACCGCCGGCACGCGCAATGTCGGAGAGTGGTTGAAATCAGAGCAGTGCTGGCAAGCAGTTCGTGCCCTCGACCCAAGGCTTCCAGCCGAACTGGCGCGCCTTGTGCTCGCGGCTAGCGAAGGTGACCCGAATGGAGAGGGTGCTCGGCTCACTCGCGACGACTTGGCGAACATCTCGGCGGTGAAGCGGATCAATGCAGATTCATGGATGGCCGTTTTCAACCGTGCGATCGAGGAGCGCAGATTGTCTTTCGTCCAGAGGAACGTGTGCGCGACCATGGGTGGTTACGCCAGCGCGGGATGGGCGCAAGATCCGAGTGCGAAGCAGGCGAAAGTTGCGCTTGGTGCCTACAACAAGATCATGGGCGAGTGATGCGACCCTACCCAGAGATGGTCAACGGACTTCTATGCGGCCACTCCATCGCTGACCGGTCTCGAGGTGGCAACGGAGCTCGCGCGTGAAGCGTGGACTGAGCGCGATCCCCTGAGCGACCGTGAACGGCAGGTGCTCCGCCTCTCTGCGGATGGCTTGTCCGGTGTGGCGATCTCGTCGCAGCTCTCATTTTCCGCTGGCACGGTTCGGAACTACCTGTCAGCCTCCATCGCCAAGCTCGGCGCCATGAACCGCGTTGACGCAGCCCGCATTGCGTGCGAAAAGGGATGGCTTTGACCGGTTGATTCCCGTTTCTCTCCACCGGCGAATCCCGCTCCTACTCGACGACCTTCCACGGATGTGCTCTGCTCCGTTCGTCGCAAGAGTGTGACCTTGCATCGGAAAAAAAGGCGCCCAGCAGGCGCCTTTCCGTAGTTCTGCACTCTCAGAAGTCCGCCCCGCAGAAGGAAATTGCGGGATTTGTTACACGGGCCTGTTGCACGGCGGAAGTAACGCACCCTCCCGGTGCGTGTCAGGCAACCCGGTTTCATCTATAGGGGCCAGCAGGACAACGAGTTACAAGAGAGGCGCCGGTCGGAATCGAACCGACGAATAGCAGATTTGCAGTCTGCCGCCTTACCACTTGGCCACGGCGCCGAGCTCGCACGGTAACCCCGGGGCGCACCTTGGCTAACCCGCTGCACTACGGCTCGCCTCTTGATACAGTGAGAGATCATATGCCTGACAGCAAGCCGATCAGTCCCGTAGTCCCGCCCCCCCACGACGACCGCCGCGTCGTGGCCCGCGGCCATTTCGGACGATTCTGGAACCTGTTCTTCACGGGCCTCCGCGCGTCTGGTGGCCACGCGAAGACGTTCTACGGCTCCGTCGGCATCTTCCTGCTGGTCGGCACCATCCTCGCCGTCGCCGCCACGCTCGGCTTTGCCTGGCTGGTCGAGCCCGTCCTGGACGGCGACACGCAGGCGATGGACGTCGCCATCCTGAAGTGGATCCAGCGGCACCAAACGCCCGGCCTCACGCGGCTCCTCCAGGAAGCGACCTACCTTGGCACCGGCGTGGTGGTGCTCATGATCGTCGGGGTCACCGCACTCTTTCTCTGGCACACGGAACACAAGCACTCGGCGCGCCTGCTCCTCTTCGCGACGGCGGGCAGCATCGTCCTCAACAACGCGCTCAAGCTGGTCTTCCAGCGCGACCGGCCGAGCGTTTTCGAGTGGCAGGCGCATGCCATGAGCTCATCGTTCCCGTCGGGACACGCAATGAGCGCGACGGTGGTCTACGGCACGGTGGCCTACCTCGCCATGCGTCTCCAGAAGCACCACTGGTCGCGGGTGCTCACCGGCCTGGCGGCGATCTTCATCATCCTGCTGGTCTGCTTCACCCGCCTCTACCTCGGTGTCCATTATCCAACGGACGTCCTCGGCGGAATCATCGTGGGCCTCGCATGGGCGGCTTTCTGCATGGCGACGCTGGAAGCTTCACTCGCTCTCGCTCGTTACCGCGCACCGGCCGCCGTCGAGGAAGCGCCGGCACCGACGGAAGCGCCGGAAGCGCAGGCCGCAGGTGCAGCGCAGCAGGCCGAGGCCGCGCATGTGAAAGTGGCCGAGGCGGAGGCTAAGGCTGCCGAACACATCCCGGCGCGGTAGCTGCGCGGCTCCGACTCGTCCCTCAGCGTTCTGACCGGGCTCCCACGAGGAACGGAACCGTCGTCGGCTGCGCGCTGCCTGACGACGGTTCGTCCGTTACGGCGACGGCCGCGAGCGCCTCGGGCTTCATTGGATAGATCGCGCGAACGATTGCATTGCCATCGGCGGTTGGAGCGAACGTTCCCGCGCTGATCCGGCTGTTCGCCGTCACCAGCCAGAGCTGATAGGTGCGGCCCGCTCGCGGCTGCGGAAAGTTGTGGCCCACGAAGGTCCACGCGTCCACCGATTGGTCCCAGAACATCCGCGCGGACGCCGTCCGAACGGTGTTCGACGCGAGGGTCACTACGGCGACCTGGGGGCCGGTGAGATTGCGGATCAGGCGGTCGCGCTCCGCGAGCGCGGCGCGCAGCGAATCGGCAGCCGACGTCCCCGTCATGCGCTCCACCGCGGCAACCTGATATGCCGTCGAGAGCGCATTGCGCTCGCGAAGCATCTGGTACGCCACGCCGACGCTGATGAGCGCAATGAAGGTTGCGGCAATCGCGGTCCACACCGCGACGGTGTCGCGCCACTCAAATTTGGGATGAATGGCTGCCTCGGCAGCGGGAGACGTGCGCGGCACCATGATGTGGTATGCCGGCGACGGGTGGAACACGGGCTCGGCGACGACTGCGGCAGCGGACGTCTGCGGCGTGGCGCGCACCTCGCGTGGCGCAGCCCTGTCGGCAGCGGCGCGGCCTAGCAGGCGCGCGCGCACGTGTGCCGAAGACGACGCGTCCATCTTCACCGGTGACACGGCATACGACAGCGCGGCCGCCGTGGCCTGCAATTCGGCAAGCGCACCCTGACACGCCGCGCATCGTGACACGTGCGCGAGCACCGCCAACCGCTCGTCGCCGTCGAGCGCGTCGAGCGCTAGCGCCTCGAGCGCCTCGCGTGCCCTCTCGTGTCCCATGCCGTCGATCGTCATGGCGCGTCCTCGCGCAGAACCTGTAAGCGATCACGCAACTTCTGCATCGCCAGCCGCATCCTCGTCTTGATCGTGCCGAGCGGCTGCCCGGTGCGCTCGGCGATCTCGGATTGGCTGTATCCGCCGAAGTACCCCATCTCCAGTACCTGCCGCTGCTCGGCCGGCAACGTTTCGAGCGCCGCGATCACGATCGCACGCCGCTCGCGCGACTCCGCATCCATCGCTGGATCACCGGCCGACGCCAACTGCGATACGAACTCGCCGTCCTCACCCTCGATCGGATCTTCTCGCAGGCGATTGAGCGACCGAACCCTGTCGAGCGCGCGGCTTCGTGCGATCGTAAGGAGCCACGTCTGGACCGATCCGCGGGTCGTTTCATACCGGTCGGCCTGCCGCCATGCCTGCCAAAAGACCTCCTCCACTACATCCTCGACGTCCTCGCGCTGGCGCACGATGCGGAGCACCACGGCGTGCACGAGCGGATTCCACCGATCGTAGAACTCTCCGAGCGCCGCTTCGTCGCGCGCCGCCATCTGCCGGAGCACCCGGCCGTCGTCGGACGGACCTGGTGCGACGACGTTCTGGTCAGGGTACGGCTGCGGGAGGGGATGTGGATTCATGGCGGGGAAAAGCTAACGTCGCCGGGGTGTTCCCGCACGGGTGCTTCAGGGGATGCGGAGGGCTGCATGAACTGGGCGGATCATGTTCTGCTGGGTTGTTCTGGTTTTCCTCCGTGTCCTCCGCGACCTCCGTGGTGAGAAGGGGGTTCCGTAGTTCCGCAGTTCCGCAAAACGCCGGTGTGACGATCGACACATCCGTCATGGCTGGACTCCACGTACTTGCTGCGATAACGTCATGCGCGGTCATCTTCGACAGGAGTCCGATGCATCATCTCGCTCGCCGTCTCAGTCTCGTCGCCCTCTCCTTGCTCGTCGCCACCTCGGCATGCCGACGCGGGGCGGCCGAGACCGCGCCTACGGGGCCCGTGGTCTCCGAAGGCAACATCGTCGCGATCGTCCTCGCGGCGAACAACACGGACCTGAGCTACGCTCGCCTGGTTCCCAGCCGGTCCAACAATATGGAGATACGCTCGTTCGCCCAGCGGATGACCACTGACCACACGCTGCTGAATGCGCGCGTGAACGAGATCGCCGGAAAGAACGGGATCACGGCGGAAGATCACGTGATCAGCCTCGACTTCCGCGACAACAGCGCCAATCGCCGCGACGCAATGCGGGAGCTCGAGGGCGCGAAGTTCGACTCTGCCTACGCGGAGAACGAGGTGAAGTACCACACGGAGTTGCTGGCCGCGCTGGGTGCGGTGCTCGAGCCGCAGTCGAGAACGCCTGAGCTGCTCGAGTTCGTACGCAACCTCACACCGGCGGTGATGAGCCACCGCTCTCACGCCGAGCGGATACGGGCGTCGCTGGCGACGAAGAAGTAATGGAGGGAGGGCCGGTTCCCACTCCACCGGCCCGCCACGATCCGTACGTCGCCCTTCGGCACAGGGACTTTCGCTGGTTCATTCTCAGCACGTTCACCATGACGCTTGGCACCCAGCTTCAGGCTGTGGTGGTCGGGTGGCAGGTGTACAACATGACGCACGATCCGCTCGCCCTGGGGCTGATCGGGTTGGCGGAGGCGCTGCCGTTCATCGCGGTGGCGTTGCCGGCCGGATACGTAGCGGATCGCTGGAACCGAAGGACGATCGCCGTCTGTGCGCTCGCTGTCCTCGCGCTGTGCGCAATTGCGCTGCTGGTCCTCACGGCGACTCCCGGACTGCTCGAGCGGGTCGGCGTGCGCCCCATCTACGCCGTGATCTTCGTGAGTGGCATCGCTCGGAGCCTGCTCCAGCCCGCGCGGCAGGCGATGGGCGTGGAGCTCGTCCCACGCTCCGCGCTGGAGAATGCGATTGCGTGGCGGAGTAGCAGCTGGCAGACCGCCGCGATGGTTGGCCCGGCGGTTGGCGGGTTGCTCTACGGCTTCGCCGGCGCTGTAACGGCGTACTGGGTGGACGTCGCGTTCATGGTATGCGCGCTGCTCTCCGTGCTCGCGATCCGGTGCGAGCCCGGAGTGCGGACGATCGTGAATTCGGAGGTCTTCCGCGATCTGGTGTCGGGGTTGCGATTCGTCTGGGGGCGCTGACGACCGGCGGACATCTGGGACAGGAGATCTTCTGCTGGACTGATCCCTGGGCGGAGCACCGCCCGCTTGCGCGCAAGCGCTATACGGTAGATCACGTGCTCGGCGATCTACTCCCGCTTCCTGCCACGCTCCATACAGCTGCGGCCCGCGAGGAAGGCCAGCGGCGAGTCGGGACGATGTTGCACTTCCTCACGGCGTGGGGCACCGAGTTGGGCTCGCCCTTTCCGGCGTGGCGCTACTATCTCACATACGCGTCGCCGCCACCGCCCCGCACGCACTGGGCGAGCGATGAGCCGATTGCGCGGGATGTCGCGCGCGCTGATGTGCGTTAGCGCGATGGCCCGTCAGCACCGCGGGTAGAGCTGAGCTGATCGCTTTATCGCATGGTCCTGGCTCGCGACCGCGCAGCCACACGGTTTGACCTATTCGGTCTCCGGTGCTCTCTTGGTGGCTTTCGCCTCGCGAAGGATCGCGAGAGCATTGCGGACGCCTTGGGCATCCTGTATTCACGGTCGACGAGGAGAATCGTGCCCGACATTCCCGACTCGCAGCCACCACTCGAGTCTCCCCCGCTTGCGCGAGCACCGGCCGGTGATCAGCTGACATCCGTCGTCCCGCCGACGCCCATCGTTCGTACGCGCGCGGCGTAATTGCGCTCCGCCGCACCGCGACTGCTCTTCGAGTCGGTGCTCATCATGCTCAGCGTCGTGATGGGCTTCGCCGTCAATTCCTATGTCGAGCGGCAGAAGGACATCACGTCAGCCGTGGAGTGGTCGAGAGCTTTCGCCGCGAGATCGCGCAGAACCTGCGAGACCTGCAAGACAGCCACGATCGCGGGAAGTACTTTCTCACTCGCTTGTCCGACGTCGATCCCAAGCGCACGCCAAACGGGAGCGCGATCACCGTCATCGCCGCTGCGTTCCCCAAGGGTGGGCTCAAGCTGCCCAAGTTGAGCGACGCCGCGTGGCAGACGGCGATGGCCACGGACAAGATCCGCCTCGTGGACTACCGGACCGCCGCGCTCCTCTCGATCCAGCGTGAGTCGGTGATGGGGACATCAAATCTTTTCCAGAGCCGTCTCTTCGAGCGCGGCACCTTCGGCCCCGCGGATGCCGCAGCCACATTGCAGATGTTCGCCGCGCTCACGGAGCAGCTCCTCGCGCAGGAGGAGATGTTGATCGACAGCTATTCCACGGTTCTTCGCAAGCTGCCGCCGCCGCCTCGAGCGAGGCCGTAGCGCGCGACAGGCCGGGCGAGCGAAGGAGCGACGCAGGTGTGCGTCGAGGTGACGCGCGAACGTCGTCTGTCAGAACGGCATGCCCGACGGCGCCTTGGGGGAGATCGACGCCGGGTGCGAAGTTGCACTCGATCAGGACAGGCCCATCCGGGGTAAGCGCCACATCCCATCCGGCGCACGCTAGCGTTCGAAAGCAGCCGTGCGCATGGAGTGCGAGTGACCTCGCGGCCTCCCAATGCGGCAGGCGCCACCCCTGGAAGAGCACGCCGGTGGTCGGATGTCGA
>JBKJMP010000670.1:0-3978 GCA_046596395.1 Gemmatimonadaceae bacterium | reverse complement strand
AGTTCAAGGAGACGAACGACACCGACTATGCCTACGAGATTTCTGGCCTCGCTCGCTTCCGCGCGAACGCGCTGAAGGATCGTAACGGGCCAGCCGCTGTCTTTCGCCAGATTCCTGCCACCGTCGTGACCGTCGAGCAGATGGGCATCACGCCGGAAGTCCAGCGTCTTTGTCAGTTGAACAAGGGTCTCGTGCTGGTGACGGGACCCACGGGTTCCGGAAAGTCCACGACGCTGTGTTCGTTGATCGATCTCGTGAACCGGTCACGGAGCGATCACGTCATCACGATCGAAGACCCGATCGAGTTCGTTCATCCGAACAAGAAGTGCATCATCACCCAGCGTCAGGTCGGTGTGCACACGGGTTCGTTCAAGAGCGCGTTGCGTGCGGCGCTCCGGGAGGATCCGGACATCATCCTCGTGGGCGAGCTCCGCGATCTCGAGACCGTGTCGATTGCCATCGAGACGGCGGAGACGGGCCACCTCGTGTTCGGGACGCTGCACACCACCACCGCGGCGGGTACGATCGACCGCGTCATCGACCAGTTCCCGGCCGATCGCCAGGCCCAGATCCGCGTGATGCTCGCGGAGTCGTTGAAGGGTGTCATCTCCCAGACGCTCTGTAAGAAGATCGGCGGTGGCCGCGCGGCCGCGCGCGAGGTACTCCTCTCGATACCGGCGGTCACCAACCTGATTCGGGAAGGGAAGACCTTTCAGATCCCGTCGGTCATGCAGACGTCGCGTCGCCTCGGCATGGTGACGTTGAACGACGCGCTGCTGGAGCTGGTGGACAGCGGCCAGGTGGACGCGCAGGAAGCCTATTCAAAGGCCGTGGAGAAGACGGGATTCGTCGCTGGCCTCAAGTCGCGGGGGGTGGATGTGTCGTTCGCCGAGCCGGAAGCGGCGAAGGAAGCCGCGAAGGCGGCACCTGCGGCGCCCGCGCGCCGATAAAAAGAAACGGGGCGCCGGCTGGCGCCCCGCGGTGAACCGGATTAGCAGCCCTTACGATTGCGGCGGTTCGTTGCCACTGCGCGCCGAGTCGTCACCTCGCGCTTCCCGGGTCTGCTCGCTGAGGAGCTCTCCTCGTGGAAGGGCGTACTCGTCGCGATCCGAGTAGCCGTAGCCGCCAAGTACTTCCCCGCCGCGCATGTAATCGTGACCGTAGCCACGTCCATGAGGGTATTCAACGAGGGCGGGGTCATGCTGATGGTGCATTGGACACCTCCTGCAAGGGTGTAGGACCTCGGCTACATCCTGTTGCAATTTCGGTACGAAGGCAAGTGGCTTCACACTCCAGCTTGTTTGGCGTTCCTTCGGCAGGGTATATTCCCGGGCTATGCAGATTCGTAATAACGCCATCATCGCGCACGTCGACCACGGGAAGACCACTCTCGTCGACAAGATGCTTCGGCAGGCTGGTGCGTTTCGTGACAACCAGGTCGTTGCCGAGCGGGTGATGGATTCCAATCCGCTCGAGCGTGAGCGCGGGATCACCATTCTCGCCAAGAACACGTCCGTCCGGTGGAAGGACACCAAGATCAACATCGTGGATACGCCTGGCCATGCTGACTTCGGTGGTGAGGTCGAGCGCATCCTGCGTATGGTGGACGGCGTGTTGCTCGTCGTGGACGCGTTCGATGGGCCGATGCCGCAGACGCGCTTCGTGCTGCGCAAGGCACTCGAGCTCGGACGCACGCCGATTGTCGTGATCAACAAGATCGACCGGCCTGGCGCGGATCCCATGCGCGTGCACGACGAGGTCCTCGATCTGTTCATCGAGCTCGAGGCGAACGAGACGCAGCTCGATGCGCCGGTCGTCTACGCGTCAGCGCGCGAGGGCGTGGCCACGCTCGACATGGACGTGAAGCCGGTGGACCTCGCGCCGCTGTTCGACATGATCCTGTCGGCCGTTCCCGAGGCGCCGAGCGACGAAGCGTCCCCGTTCCAGATGCTGATCTCGACCATCGATTTCTCCCCGTATCTCGGGCGGCTCGGCATCGGGCGCATCGAGCGTGGGACGGTAAAGGTCGGTGACCAGGTGCTGCTGCTTCCGATGGACGTGACGCAGAAGAACGAGCAGGCGAAGGTCACGAAGCTCTACGTGTACGATGGGCTGGAGCGCACCGAGGTCCAGAGTGCGCCGGCTGGTGAGATCGTGTCGCTCGCGGGGTTGGAGGGCGTCGAGATCGGATTGACCGTCACGGATCTCGAGCATCCCGAGCGGCTCGCCGGCATTGCCGTCGAGGAGCCGACCATCAGCGTGGACTTCCTGGTGAACAATTCGCCGTTCGCGGGGAAGGAGGGCAAGTACGTCACGTCCCGCCAGATCCGCGACCGGCTGTACAAGGAGCTGGAACGCAACGTCGCGCTGCGCGTGGAGGACACGGATTCCACGGACACGTGGACGGTGAGTGGGCGCGGCGAGCTGCACCTGTCGATTCTCATCGAGACGATGCGCCGCGAAGGGTATGAGTTCCAGGTGTCGCGTCCGCGCGTGATCCTCAAGACCGGGCTGAGTGGCGAGAAGCTCGAGCCCTATGAGGAGCTGGCGATCGACGTGCCCGAGGAATTTCTCGGTGCCGTCATCGAGAAGCTCGGTCCTCGTCGCGGCGAGATGATCGAGATGAAGAATCCGGGGCAGGGACTCGTTCGTGTCCTGTATCGAATTCCGGCACGCGGATTGTTCGGATATCGCTCGGAGTTCCTCACGGATACGCGCGGGACCGGGATCATGCACCATCGGTTCCTGGAGTATGGTGCGTGGGCCGGGATGCTTGCGACGCGCTCGCGGGGCACGCTGGTGTCGATGGAGAATGGCACGATCATCGCATTCGCCCTCGCGGCCCTGCAGGAGCGTTCGACGCTGTTCGTGGCGCCGGGCGAGCCGGTGTACGAGGGAATGATCGTTGGTGAGAATTCGCGTCCGGGGGACATGGACGTCAATCCAACGAAGGAGAAGAAGCTGTCGAACATGCGGACGACCGGAACGGACGAGAACATTCGCCTGGAACCGCCCCGGGAGTTGACGCTGGAAGGCGCGCTTGAGTATATCGAAGACGACGAGTTGATCGAGATCACGCCGAAGTCGATTCGTCTTCGGAAGCGCCTCCTGGCGCAGAGTGACCGAAAGAAGATTTCGCGCGAAGCCAAGCGCGAGCGTGCCACCCTGTAGCATCCCTCACCCTCCTCAGCGGAGCGCTCTACAATGAAGGACGAGTTCGAGATCTCGGAGTCGATGGGCCTGTTCGCCGCCTCGGCCGATCCGCTCGCGCTGTCGCCGAGGGGCGACGACGATCTCGGGGACGAGGACCTCGAGGATGACGAGGACCTCGACGACGAGGACGAGGACGAGGATGAGGATGAGGATGAGGATGAGCTCGACCTTGACGACGACCTCGATGATGAGGACGACGATGATGATGACGAGGACGATGAGGATGACGAGGACGACGACGAGGATGATGAGGAAGAGGACGATGACCTCGTCGATCTCGATGATGACTATGATGGGGATGATGACGACGAGGACGACCGTCCGGGGCGCCCGTTCGACGAGAAATAGGTGGCGAGGACCGTTTGGTGAGTGAGTGAAGGAGCGGGCCAGCTCAGTGCGATGGAGCGGGCCCGTGGTCGTTTCAGGGGGGTGTGTTTTTGCGTGTGGAGGTGGAGGAAAAAAACGGCATGTGTCCCCTTGAATTCACTCGCATCACCGCTAGATTCACCCTTCCCCGGAACACGGGGCAAAACGATGTTTGCTGATTGACAATCGAGTGTGTGATGTTGTGCGATGGCTCTCAATTGAGCTGCGGCGATCGTGTGCTGCGGCGAGAGATCAATTCACGATATTGTTGATTCCGGACGTGATCTTTGGATCCGTCTGAAGGTCGCGTTCGGCGAGCTTACTATCAAAATCTCTTGGAGAGTTTGATCCTGGCTCAGGACGAACGCTGGCGGCGTGCTTAACACATGCAAGTCACGG
>JBKJMP010000471.1:0-3694 GCA_046596395.1 Gemmatimonadaceae bacterium | reverse complement strand
ATGCGCGGTAGCCACGTCGCCGATGCGCGCGGCCGCGGTGAACGAGTGTCGCCCCGGGAGTGGATGATTGCCCTCGAGCGCGGCGACGGTTGCATATGGGCTCGGGCTCGGCTCGGGGGCGACGATGAGCCCGCCCGCGATCGGGAGCAGCGAGCGTTGGAGTGCCGCCGCCGCAGCGGCCGCCATCGGATGCGCGGCCTTGCCGATCGAGTACAGCCAGATGCGCTGGCCGGGCCGTGCCGAGAAGTCGCGGAGTGCGGCAGCCGTGACGGGGCCAGGTGCGGCTCCGGCAACGGCTGCCTCATACAGCTCGACCAGCAGTGTACGTCCGCGGGCGGCGGAAGGGCGCGTCAGGCGTGATGTGGCGAGAAGTTGAGCTGCGAAATCAGGGCGATGGAAGTGTCGCCTTCACGGCGGCTTCGAGTTCGTCGTACGCGGTCTGCGAGAGCACATTGAATGGCTGCATGCGCTTCACGATCTTGCCCGACGGATCGATCACGAACAGCGACCGGTTATCGGACGTGCCGCTGATGGCGCCATACAGCTTGCCGACCTTTTGTCCCACGTCGCTGCCATAAAGCACGGGCGTCTGTTGGTCCCGCGCCCACGAGGCAAGTGAGGTGTCGCTGTCCACGCTCACGCCGAGGACGACGACATTCTTCCCGTTGTTGAAGAGCTTGGCATACTGATCACGGTATGCCTCCATTTGAACCGTTCAGCCCTTTGTCCGCGCCCTGAAGAAGAACGCGAGGACAACGGTGTTGCCGCGATACTGCGAGAGGCGGACGGAGTCCTTCAGCACTCCGTAGCGCGTCGCACCGGCGATGGTGAAGTCGGGAGCCATGGCGCCGACCTCGGGCGATGGATACGCGGGTGCAGCGGGCTGCTGGGCCCGGACCGGTGACGCGAGGACACCGAGTCCGATCATCACGGCCGCACAGTTGATCGTTCGACGAAATAACATGAATGCTCCAGAGGGCTGTCAGAGGCGGATAATGCGCTTGCACCACGTCTCATGCAATGGCGCGACCACGACCGGCCAGTCGAGTCCGGTGTTGGAAGAAAGTGGACGGACGGCTCTCGATTCAGGGACGAAGAATGCCCGTTAAGTGCCCGGAGAGTGCGTTAACTGGTGGTCCATCCCCTGCCTTGTCATGGTGCGTTGAGACGCTTCATTCTGCTCCCGGAGGAGTACATGCGCACCCTTGGACTGACTTTCTCCCTCGCTGGCCTGGCCTTGCTCGGCGCCTGCAGCAAGGGTGCTGATTCCCGCCCGGATGACGCGCTCCAGAATGACCTGGCCCTCGCCGCACAGGCGCAGTCATACCAGGCGCAGCAGTTCGTCTCGCCCGCCGAGCAGCAGATGGCGCAGATGGCAGCGGCCCAGCAGTACAACGCGGTGGCGCGCAATCCGCAGCCGGTTTATCGGGCTCCGGCACCGGTGCGCCGGGCTCCGGCGCGCAGAACGAGCCGCTCGACGGGTTCGTCGTCGGGTACGTACTACCCGGCTCCAGCACGGGAGCCGACGATCAAGCGCAATACCAAGCGTGACGCCGCTATCGGTGCGGCGGCAGGTGCAATCATCGGCGCGACGACGAGCCGAGACAAGGTGAAGGGTGGTCTCATCGGCGCCGCAGCTGGTGGCATCCTCGGTGGCATTATCGGACACACGGTCGACGTACAGAGGCAGCCGTAACGAAACACCAAGTTCCCCCTACACGTTCGCCCGCGCACAGGACATCGTCGCGGGCGTTCGTGTGTCTTGCCCGGCGCGCTCGTGTGACAGGCTGCAGGGCACGCTTCTCGCCCCAGCCCCTTCGCAATGACCAAAGACATCTCAGTGCCGAAAGAGATCGCAGACGAGGTGGAATCAAGTCCCGAGCGGCGCAAGCGCCGCTACGTGGCCAACCTCGCATTCGGCGCGATCAAGGCGCAGCACGCGGCGCACCGCAGCCAGCTCGATCGCGTGATAGACGGGCTGAACAACATCGCGAGTTCGACAACGTTTCTAGTCGTCCACGCGATCATCTTTGCGCTCTGGATCCTCTGGAACACGGGCCAGCTGGGCCTCGAACCCGTCGACCCGTATCCGTTCGGCCTCATGACGACGATCGTGTCGCTCGAGGCGATCTTCCTCTCGATCTTCGTGCTGATGGCACAACGGCGCGAGTCCGCGATCGCCGAGCTTCGCGAGGAGCTCGGCTTGCAAGTGAGCCTTCGCGTGGAGCAGGAAGTGACCAAGACCCTCCAGCTGGTAGCTGGGCTCTACACGCGGCTCGGTCATCGCGTGAGCGACGACCCCGAGCTCCTGCACATGCTCCAGCCCCTCGACGTGCGAGCGATCGAGCGCGATCTGCTCGAGCAGATCGAGGTGGCCACGATGAAGCGCCACAACCCGATGCTCGACGAAGGGGAGGCGAGCCCCATCATTCGCCCGCGCGCCAAGCTGCCTCCCTGACCACCGCCCCTACCCGTCCCCGCACATGCGCAGAATCGTCCTCGTGCTCGTCGGCCTGTTCGCCCTGGGCGGCTGCCAGAATCTGAGCACGGACCTGGGAAATCCCGATCCGGATTTCGTGGGCACGTACGCGCTGCGGACCATCGCCGGCTTTCCGCTGCCGTACTCGATCCTGAGCCGCCAGGGATTCAACCTCGAGGTCACCGCCGATACGGTGACGCTGGGCGCCGACGGAGTGTACGTCAGCCGCACGCACTACCGTCGGACGGATGGCGGCGCAGTTGACTATCCCGCGGACACGACGCGCGGCACCTGGCGTGCAGTGGGACGCAGCATCACGGTGGAGACGAAGGGGACGTCGTTCAGCGCGGAAGTAACCAGCATCGACCTGCTGATCGATCCCCGCGGGATCCCGTTCTCCTACCGGAAGCAGTAGCCGGCCGCGCACGCGGACGGGACGCGTGCGGCGTGCGGCGTGCGGCGGCGCGACCGCGTGCCGCCCTCCGCCTTATTTCTTCGCGAGCGAGCGCAGCACGTACGGCAGGATCCCGCCGTGCTTGTAGTAGCTCAGCTCCTCGGGCGTGTCGATCCGGCAGAGCACGGCGAACGACTGGACCGAGCCATCGGCAGCCATGGACCGCACTGTGAGCCTGCGCCGCGGCGCGAGCGAGTCGTCCAGCCCATCGATGTCGTACGTTTCGAAGCCGGTGAGTCCGAGCGAGACGCGCGTGTCGCCGTTCGTGAACTCGAGCGGCAGCACGCCCATACCGACCAGGTTCGAGCGGTGGATGCGCTCGAAGCTCTCTGCGATCACTGCCCGCACGCCGAGGAGCACGGTTCCCTTCGCGGCCCAGTCGCGGGAGGAGCCTGTGCCGTATTCCTTCCCCGCCACGACGACGAGGGGCCGGCTGCCCACGGCATACTCCATCGCCACGTCGTAGATGAATCGCGGCACGCCACCGGGCTCGGTGGTGGTCCATCCGCCCTCGGTGCCCGGCACCATCTCGTTGCGAAGACGAATGTTCGCGAACGTGCCGCGCATCATCACCTCGTGATTGCCGCGACGCGCACCGTATGAATTGAAGTCCTTGCGCTGCACGCCATGCTCGAGCAGCCACTTGCCCGCGGGGCTGGCCGCCGGAATGTTGCCGGCCGGCGAGATGTGATCGGTCGTGATGGAATCGCCGAGCATGGCGCGCGCCCGTGCTCCTGCCACCGGCTTCACGCCCGGCGGGA
>JBKJMP010000331.1:0-11395 GCA_046596395.1 Gemmatimonadaceae bacterium | reverse complement strand
CTCAAGCTTCCGCCGTTCATCGTCACGCTCGGCACGCTCAACATCGCGTTCGCCATCACGCAGTTGTACTCCGACTCGCAGACCGTCACCGACGTCCCCGACTCGATGACGGCGCTCGGCGGCACGTTCCAGGTGGGGAACACGGCGGTGGTGTATGGCGCGGTCGTCATGTTGCTGCTCTACGTGGTTGCGACGTACGTGCTGACGCAGACGTCGGCGGGGCGGCACGTGTACGCGGTGGGCAATGATCCCGAAGCCGCGCGGCTCTCCGGCATCGCCACGCCGCGGGTCCTGCTCGGCGTCTACGTCGTCGCCGGGATGTGCTATGGACTCGCGGCGCTGCTGTCGGTGGCGCGAACCGGCGTCGGTGATCCCAATGCGGGGCAAGCCGAGAACCTCGAGGCGATCACGGCCGTGGTGCTCGGCGGCACGAGCCTGTTCGGCGGGCGCGGAGCGGTGTTCGGCACGCTCGTGGGCGCGCTCGTGGTGGGCGTGTTCCGCAATGGACTCACGCTCATCGGGGTGTCGAGCGTCTACCAGGTGCTCGTCACCGGAGTGCTCGTGATCCTCGCGGTGGCCACGGATCAAATCGCGCGGCGCGGCGGGAGGGGTTCGTGAGCGCGACGGTAGTGATGCAGGCGAAGGGACTCGTGAAGCGGTACGGGCACGTCACGGCGCTCGATGGCACCGACGTCGAGCTTCACGCCGGCGAGATCCTCGCGGTGATCGGCGACAACGGTGCCGGGAAGTCGTCGCTCATCAAGGCACTGAGCGGTGCGGTCGTGCCTGACGAGGGCGAGATCTTCCTCGACGGGCAGCGCGTTCACTTCACCAGCCCCATCGACGCGCGCCGAGCCGGCATCGAGACCGTGTACCAGGATCTCGCGGTCGCGCCGGCAATGTCGATCGCAGAGAACCTGTTCCTCGGACGCGAGGTGCGGCGCGCCGGCGTGCTCGGCAGCGTGTTCCGCATGCTCGACAAGCCGCGCATGTTGGAGGAGAGTCGGCAGCACATGCAGGCGCTCCAGATCGGCGTGACGTCGATGTCGCAGGCGGTAGAAACGCTTTCGGGCGGCCAGCGCCAGGGAGTCGCGGTCGCGCGCAGTGCCGCCTTCGCCCAGCACGTGGTGATCATGGACGAGCCCACCGCGGCGCTCGGCGTGAAGGAGGGCGGCATGGTGCTCGACCTCATTCGCCGCGTGCGCGATCGCGGGCTCGCGGTGGTGCTGATCTCGCACAACATGCCGCACGTCTTCCAGGTGGCGGACCGCATTCATGTGGCGCGGCTGGGCCGGCGGGTGGCGGTGTTGAATCCGAAGGTCGTGAGCATGAGCGACACCGTCGCGGTGATGACTGGCGCAATGCGCGCCGACGAGCTCCCACCTGAAGCGTTGGCCTGACGCGCGCGGTACCTTTTGTCATCCTGAGCGCAGCGAAGGATCTGCACGACAACACACTTGTCCCCGCCTATCGACACGTGCGCCGACTCCCGAAACTCCTCTGCGCGAGCCTCTGCCTCGCACCGCTCCCCGCCACTGCCCAACAGAATGCCACGGCGAATGCGCTGGCGAGCTGGATCGCCCTCGATTCCCCTCCCGGTGACGAGCGCGACGCCCTCTCGATCATCCGCCGCGACCAGCGGTGGGAGGAGGACGCGCAGGGCAACCTGATCAAGCGCGTCGGCACGGGACGTCCGCGCCGCGTGATCGCCTGCGGCATCGATCGCGTGGGCTACGTGGTGAGCGGCATCACGGATGCCGGCTACCTGCGCGTGCATCGCGTCGGCGGCGGTGCGCTGCATCCGCTCTGGGACCAGTTCCACGAGGCGCAGCAAATTCTCGTGCGCACCGCGAACGGGGAGGTGCCGGGCGTGGTCGCGGTGCCGAACGGTCACTTCGCACGCCAGCATCGCGGCGATACCGCCGTCGTGAATGTGGACCAGCTCTACATCGACGTCGGCGCCAGCTCGCGCAGCCAGGTCGCAGCACTAGGAATCAGGCTCATAGACCCCGTGCGCAGGGACGTACCACCGTGGACATTCGGCACCTTTGTGGCCGGCATGGATGCGAGCGGTCGGGCGGGCTGCGCGGCGCTCGACGCGGTCAGCCGGGCGCCGGCAGGAACAGGCGAGACGATCTACATCATCTCCAACAGGCGGGCGACGGGTTGGCACGGCCTCACTAGCGCCCTGGCGCGCATCGCCGACGTGGACCGCATCGCGCTCGTGGGCTCGGCGCCGCTACGCGCATCGGATTCGGACGCAGTGCGTCGCGCCACGGGACCACTCGCCGTGTTGACGCCGATTCGCGGACGTCCCGATACGGTGATGACGCTGTCCGTACGCACCCGGTGGGCGGGCTCGCATGTCGAAACAGTAAGCGCACCGGACGCCGATGCCCTTCGCGCGGCGGTCGCCGTGTTCGCCGGCGTTGACGTCGCAGAGGCACAGTGGCGCGAGCTCTCACACCCCGCGCCCGCGGCGACGCCACGCCGCGACGCCTTCTCCAATCTCGCCGAAACGCTACGAAAGATGGCGGACCTGCCGGGCGTGCCGGGCCACGAGTTCCGCGTGCGCGAGGCCGTCCGCGCTGCGTTGCCCGCTTGGGCGCGCGAACGCGCCGTCGTTGACTCACTCGGCAACATCTACTTCTCCGTCGGTCCGGCTCGCGATACGGTGGTCGTCGTCGCGCACATGGACGAGGTGTCGTTCACCGTCGCCGGCATTCAGCGTGACGGCACCGTGCAGCTCACTGCACGCGGCGGTGTGATTCCATCCGCATGGGAAGGCCAGCCCGGACTGCTGCACCTCGAGAAGGAGGGCGACGTCGAAGCCGTTGCGGCGCTGCGCGGCATCTTTGTTCCGCGCGACACGGCGAGCCTCCGCGCACCGCGTGGCAACACCGCCTGGTTCGGACTCGATTCCGCGGCGCTCGTTGCGCGCGGTGTGCGCGTCGGTCAGGGCGTGACGGCCTACAAGCGCGCACAACGTCTCGCCGGCACGCGCTTCACCGGCCGCGCGATGGACGACCGCGCCGGCACCACTGCGCTCATCGCCGCCGCGAACGCACTCGATACATCGCGTCTCGACCACACGATCATCTTCGCGTGGTCGGTTGCAGAGGAGGGTGGACTCGTCGGCGCCGTCGGCATGGCGCGGACGTTCGGGCCAACGGTGCGCCGAGTGTACGCGGTGGACACCTTCGTTTCTTCCGACACGCCACTCGAGCAACCCACCTTCGCCTACGTCCCGCTCGGAAACGGCCCCGTGCTTCGTGCGCTCGACGACGGAATCATCTCGTCGCGCGCCGAGCGGGATCGCGTGATCGGCCTCGCTCGCAATGCACGAATTCCCCTCCAGGTCGGCACGACGCACGGGTCCACCGACGCCACCGCATTTGCGCGATGGGGCGCACCGGGAGCAGGATTGAGCTGGCCGGGTAGGTACAGCCATTCGCCCGGCGAGGTCCTGGACCTTCGCGATCTCGCCGACCTCGCGCGCCTCATCCGCGTGGTGGTCAGCGCGCCGACCGGCGGCAGGTAGAGTGCAGATTCCTCGCTTCGCTCACAATGACAACCGAGCGCCATCCAAAAGGCCCCAGATGAACACACGCAAAGTCGCGCTGCTCGTCACCTCGATCGCGATCACCCAGACAGCGCACGCGCAGATTCCTGCCGCCGAGTTCGCCGCGCGCCGCGATTCGCTCGCCGCGCGACTCGGTGATGGCGTGGTCGTCGCCTTCGGCGGCCGCAACCCGATCACCGACTACGGGCCATTCTACCAGCTCCCGGCGTTCAAGTACCTCACCAACTTCGACGAGCCCGATGCCGCATTCGTGATGGTGGCGCGTGGCGGCAAGGGCCGGAGCACGATGTTCGTGACGGCGGTACCCGCGCGCACCGAACTGTACTACGGCAAGCGCCCCGACTCCGCCGCCGTCGTCAACGAATGGAAGATGGGCGCACGCTCCGCCTCGGCCATCCAGTCATTCGTCGATTCGCTGGCGAAGACTGGCCTGCCGATCTACCACCTCGCCGACTTCGCGTCGAACGATTTCGCCAGCCGCGATTCACTCACGCGCGGACGCGCGTTCATGCGCGCGCTCGCCGCGCGCCACACGGGCCTCATGGTGCGCGACGCGCACACGATCCTCAGCCTGCTCCGCGCGCGGAAGTCGCCCGCCGAGATGGCGCTGCTGCGCAGGGCCGTGGAGATCAGCTCCGAAGGGCACCGCGCCGCCATGACGGCCCCCGAGCCGCAGAAGGAGTACGAGATCCAGGCGGCACTCGAGCACGCATTCATCCGCCTCGGCGCTGCGCGTCCGGGCTATGGGTCCATCGTCGGATCGGGGTCCCGCGCTACGCAGCTCCACTATATGAAGAGCCGCGGCGACACGCGGTCCGGTGAGCTCATCGTCATCGATGCTGCGGCCGAGTACGAGGGATATTCCGCGGACGTCACGCGGACGATTCCGGTAAGCGGCAAGTTCACCCCCGAGCAGCGCAACCTGTACCAGCTCGTGCTCGACTCGCAGAAGGCGGCGGAGCGGAATTCGCAGGTTGGGATGTCGGCGTCGGCGGCGACGGATTCCTCGTTCGACATCCGCAACAAGGGCCTCGCTCGGCTCGGCCTCGTGGAGAGCGAGGATGCGACGCTCGACTTCCCGTGGCAGAACGACTGCGAGCGGAATTCGCGGTCGTGCAAGCAGGCCACTTTCTGGACGATCCACGGCATCAACCACGGGCTCGGCCTCGAGGTGCACGATCCCGCCGGCTTCTACTTCGGCGACCGCACGTTCAAGGAGGGCGACGTCTTCGTCATCGAGCCTGGCATTTATGTCTCCAGCTCCATGTTGGACATCCTTCCCGACACGCCGAAGAACCGCGCGTTCATCGCGAAGGTGCGTCCGGTGGTGCAGCGCTACGAGAACACGGGCGTGCGCATCGAGGACGACTACCTCATCTCGAACGGCCAGCTCGAGCGCCTTACAACCGTGCCGCGCGAGATCGCGGAGATCGAGGCGCTAATGGCCAAGCGCCCGGCGCGCGTGGTGCCATGAGCGACGCCCTCTGGTTCGAGGAGATGCAGACGCGCGGCCTTCAGGGCGCGCTCGGCATCCGCATTACCGAGATCACCGACGAGCATGTGATCGGCACGATGCCGGTGGACAGCCGGACGCACCAGCCGTTCGGCATCCTCCACGGCGGCGCCTCCATCGCACTCGCGGAGACCGTGGCGTCGATCGGCGCGGCGTCGCGCATCGATCGCGAGAAGTTCGTGGCGGTGGGGCAGGAGATCAACGGCAACCACATCCGCTCGGTGACGAGCGGCGTGGTGACGGCCACGGGACGTGCGGTACACGTAGGTCGTACGTCGCAGGTGTGGTCGATCGAGATTGCGACCGAGGATGGCAAGCTCGTCTGCATCTCACGCTGCACGATGGCGATCGTCCCCCGGCCGCAAGCTCGCTGAGATCCGCTTTGCGATAGCCGGCGTAGAGGAATCAACGCGTCACTCGTGACGCATGGAACCGCGAACCTCGCGTGTTCCTCGAATCCTCTGCAAGGAGTACCCATGCCTTCACGCATGATGCGGGGCCGCCGCGGCCTCGCGGCAATCGCGGCACTTGCGATCATCGGCGTCGCGAGCGTGCGCGTCGCGACCGCGTCGGATCACCAGGACAACCCGCTCGTCGAGCTCAATCCGGCGATGGACATGTCCGACTTCTATGCGTTCCCGGGCTCGGCCGCCGATCGCGTCGTGCTCGTGCTCAACAGTCGTCCGCTGCTCACGCCGGCGCAGACGCCGGGTGCCTCGTTCGACCCGAACATCCTCTACCAGTTCAAGGTGGACAACACCGGCGACGCTCGAGAGGATCGCGTGATCCAGGTCACGTTCAAGGGCACCGGCCCATCGCAGACCTTCGAGGTGCGCGGCCCGATGGCGCCTCCGGTCGTCGGCGGCATGATGAACACCGTCGCCACCACCGACCCGGTGATGACCGGCACCATCAACCAGTCGCTCGGCACCGCCACCGGCATGCAGGTGTACGCCGGCGCCCGTGAGGATCCGTTCTTCCTCGACCTCGAGCAGTTCCTCCGCATCATTCCGGATCGCAAGCCGAGCATGGGCCCGCTCTCGCAGATCCCGGATTCGCCGACGGCCGGCACCTTCCGCACCGCCGCCGCAGCCGTGGACGCGCTCAAGGGCACCAACCTGCTCTCGATCGTCATCGAGCTCCCGACCGCGCAGCTCACGCAGGGTGGCACTGCGAAGCTCGGTCTCTGGGGCACGATCAGCCGCTGATGACGACCACCTCTCACACCCACTCGAGGCTCTCCTCCATGTTCAATAGACACGCGCTGCGCGCCATCATCGGCGTCGCCACGCTGATCGGCGCCGCGGCCTGCAACGACGACACCGACTCGATCGTCGGCCCCGGCTCCGATGTGCCAAAGACGTACAACCAGGTCCAGCGACTCGGCAATCCGCTCGTGAGCGAAGTGCTGCTCGCCAAGCGCGACCACGGCTTTCACGGCAGCTCTAATCCGGATGCGGACGTCGCGAACTTCTCCGGCAAGGTGAAGGGGTTCGTCGCCGCGTTCCGTCCGAACGCTACGGGCCTCCAGAACGCCCTCGCAGCGACGCTGCTGCCGGACATGCTCCAGGTGAACACCGACCAGCCGCAGGGCACCGCGGGCTACCTGAGCTACGTGCTCAGCCCCACCGGCAAGGGCTACGGCGGACGCAAGCTCGCCGACGACGTCGTGGACATCTCGCTCACCGCCGTCTTCAGCGACCTGCTCGATCCCACGCAGTTCGTCTGCAAGCCGTTCACACTGCCGCTCTGCACCGACAACGTGCCGTCGCACGGCGGCTTCACGACGACGTTCCCGTACGTCGCACCGGCAAAGTAACCATGCACAATTCGCCACGGACTGGTTGTCATCCTGAGCGCAGCGAAGGATCTGCACGTTTGCTCTGGGTAATGCTGGTCGCCACGTCCGTGGCGCTGGCGGCGTGCGGGGGGCAGGCAACACCGCTTCCCGCCACCGCCACCGTGCCAGCGGCGCCCCTCCGAAGCGAGTCGGAGATCCGGGACCTCGACATCGCCTGGTTCGCGGCTCGCGCCGAGCGCGATCCGAGCGGTGGCGCCGACCTCGCGCGGCTCGGCGCATTGTACCTCTCTCGCTCTCGCGAAACCGGCGACCCGCGCGACGTTCTCAACGCGGAGACGGCCGCGCGCCGCTCGCTGGCGAACCGGCCGGCGCGCAACGGTGAAGCGGCCCAGGTGCTTCAGGCCAGCCTCCTCGCGCAACATCGGTTCGACGAAGCCATCGTGCTCGCGCGCGACGCGTTCAATGCCGACTCCGCCAACGCGGGCGCTCGCGCCGCACTCGGTGAGATCCAAATGGAGCTCGGCATGTACGACTCCGCGCGCGTCACGTTCGCCGGCGTACGCGCGGCGTTCGGTGATCCGGTCGTGGCGCCTCGCCTCGCGCGCTGGGCGGAGCTCACCGGCGACCAGGACAAGGCGCGCCGCCTGCTGCGCGCCGCGCTGGCCGAGGTGCAGCGGCTGCCGGAGGTTCCGCGCGAGCAGCTCGCGTGGTACTGGCTTCGCGTCGGCGACGTGGAGCTCCGCGCCGGCCTGATGGCCGCCGCGGATTCCGCGTACCTCGCCGGTCTCGCCGTGAGTCCCAGCGATTACCGCATCCTCACCGCGCTCGCGCACAGCGCGGTGGTGCAGCGCGAATGGCGGCGCGCCATCGCGTTCGGCGAGCGTGCCATCGCCGTCACGCTCGATCCGACGACACTCGGCACGCTCAGCGATGCCTACTTCGCACTGGGCGACAGCGCGCGCGGCGAGGAGTACGCCCGCGTGCTCGACGTCGTCGTCTCGAAGCAACCGGGCGCCTACCACCGCGCGTGGAGCCTCTTCCTGCTCGATCACGGTCGCAACGCCGGCACGGTGCGGCGAAAGATTCGGGAGGAGCTGCGCACGAGGCAGGACGTCTACGCCTATGACCTGCTCGCGTGGTCGCTCCACAAGGATGGCCGGCGAAGCGAGGCCCGCGTCGCCATGACCAGGGCACTCCACCTCGGCACGAAGGATCCACTGCTCGCGCAACATGCGCGCGCCATCTTCGGGGAAGGGCAATGAGCGAGCTCCTGATCTTTGCCCAGCTCGGCGTGCGGCACATCCTCGACGTGAATGCCCTCGATCACGTCATCTTCCTGATCGCGCTCGCCGCCATCTACCGCTTTCGCGATGCGCGGAATGTCCTGTGGGTCGTGACCGCGTTCACGATCGGACATTCGATCACGCTGGCGCTCGCCGTCACGGGCCTGCTCGCACTCCCTACGCCGCTCATCGAGTTCCTCATCCCGGTAACGATCGTCATCACCGGCATCGAGAACCTCGTCGTGAGCGGCCGCACGGGCGTGGCGCGGTTCGGACGCTACCGCCCAGTACTGGCTGGCGCATTCGGTCTGGTGCACGGCGCCGGGTTCGCCAACTATCTCGAGTCGCTGTTCGTTGACGACCTCGCCGCCCCGCTGCTCGGATTCAACCTCGGCATCGAGCTGGGTCAACTAGCCGTGCTTGTCGCCACGGCTGCTGTTTTCACCGCCGTGGATCGCGGGTTGTCGGCGATGCGCCTCTCCAACGAGCGTTGGCCGGCGCTCCGGGTCCGCGTAGTCGCCGTGTCGCTCCTGGTTGTCGTAGTGGGGTCCGCGTGGGCAGTCGAGCGTACCCCGTGGTGAGCTGGCGTCGTGCGCTCCTGGTCGGGCTCGCGCTCGCAGCCGCGCCGACGCGCGACGCGCGCGCGCACCCGCTCCACACGACGCTCACGGAACTCACGGAGGATCGTGCGCGCGGAACCGTACGCGCGGTGATCCGCGCGTTCGCCGATGATTTCGGGACGGCGGTCTCGCGCCACACGCGTGCGCGCGCGCTCGCGCCGGGTCCGGCGTGGGACGGCGCGGCGTTCGCGTACGTCGCGTCCGCGTTCACCCTCGCTGACCGATCGGGACGTACGCTGGCGCTGCGCTCGTGCGGCATCCGTCGCACGGGTGAGGTCCTGTGGGTCTGCGTCGAGACCGCGAGCGCCGGGGGGATCGCGCCCCTCACCGTCCGGAACGCCGTGCTCACGGACCTGTTCGACGATCAGGTCAACGTTGTCCAGGCAACGGTGGCCGGAGGTCGCCGCAGCGTCCTCTTTACGCGTGGGGACCGCGCCAAGCGACTGACCTGAGCATTGCCTCGCGTGCGCGCGCTCGGCACAATTCGCGATGGCCAACCAGCACATCAGGGTCGCGATCGTCCAGGAGGTGTCCCCGCGCGACCTCGCGTCGGGGCTGCGCACGGCTGCCGAGCGTGTGCGGACCGCCGCGGCCGACGGGGCGACGCTCGTCGTCTTTCCCGAGACGTGGCTCCCGGGCTATCCCATCTGGCTCGACGTCTGCCGCGACGCAGCGCTCTGGGATCACGCGCCGGTGAAGGCGGTGTTCCGTCGCTTGGCGGAGGCGAGCGTCGCCGTGCCGAGTGACGCGACGCGATCGCTGGCCAACATCGCGCGTGATCATGGCGTCACGCTCGTGATCGGCGTGAGCGAGCGCGTGGACGACGGCCCGGGGCGCGGCACTCTTTACAACGCGATCCTCACCTTCGGCCCCGACGGCGCGCTCCTGAATCATCATCGCAAGCTGGTCCCCACGTATACCGAGCGCATGGTGTGGGGCCCAGGCGACGCCGATGGCATTCGCGGCATGGAGGCTGGCGGTGCGCGCGTCGGTGCGCTGGTATGCTGGGAGCACTGGATGCCCCTCGCGCGCCAGGCCCTGCACGACGCCGGCGAGGACATCCACGTGGCGTTGTGGCCGACCGTGCACGAGATGCATCAGGTCGCGAGCCGGCACTACGCCTTCGAGGGCCGGTGCTACGTCCTCGCCGCCGGCTCGCTCCTGCGTGCGAGTGACCTCCCGCCGGAACTCGAGCCGAGCCCCGCAAAGGTCACGAGCGCGGAGCAGTTCGTCATTCGCGGCGGAAGCGCCATCATCGCGCCAGATGGGTCGTACCTCGCGGGTCCCGTGTACGAGGAGCCAACGATCCTCGTGGCCGATCTCGACCTGCGCCGCGTGCGCGAGGAGCGGATGACGCTGGATGTCACCGGCCACTATCACCGTCCGGATCTTCTCGCGCTGGAGGTTCGTCGCGGATCACGGAGCATGAGCATGAGCCTCCAGCATTGAGCAGGACGAGCTCGAGCCCGAGCCCAAGCCCAAGCTCGAGCTCATAGTGCTCATTGCTGGAGGCTCATGCTCGAGCTCGATCGTTGCATTGGCTACGTGAGCTGTTTCCAACCCCTCAACGCCGCCGATACCCACCAGAACTCTGCTGGCTGCCGCCCCCTCCGCTGCTCCGCTGCTCCCCCCCGCTCCGCGCCGAGGCTGACCTCGCCGCACTCCGCTGCGGCTCCCGCTGCACACTCGGCTGCGACTCGCGCGGTTGCGCAGTGCGAGGTTGCGCCGAGCGAGCATTCACCTGCCCATCGCGAGCTCCGCGATCATCACGCCCACCACGCGGCACAGCCACACGCTCGCGATACTCCGGACGACTCTGCACTCGCACGTCACGCCGGTCGTAGCCACGGTCGTTTACGTAGACCGCCCGCGGCGAATAACGTGGCGCATCGTAGTGGTTCCGAACCACGATCGTGTTGTGGTTGTAGCGATTCCACCCCGGATATCCCCCAATGATGTGCCGCGTCGGCCAGTAGAACCCACTCCGGCGCCACCCCCAGGGCTCGTACCACAATCCGAGATGCACGCCGAAGCCGAAGTGAATCGCCGTCGAGGCGATGAAGCGCGGACGCGGCGGCGCGAACACCACCACCGGGTTGTAGTACGGCACCACCAGGTAGGCGGGATCCACCGGCAGAATCTCGATCGCCGGCGAGCGAATGACCCGCACCTGCGGCGTGGACTCGAGATACCCGTAGCGATGCGCCTGCTCGCGCAGCCGCTGCACGGCGTCCATCACGTCGCCGCGCTGCGTGCGGAACGCATCGCCCACCTCCGCCGTCCACGGCATCGACGTCGCCATCATCTGGAGCACGGTGGGAAACGCCACCAGCGACTGCACACTCGGATCCCAGGCCACCCGCTCCGCCGCCAACAACTCGGCGAGCTGTCGCGCGTCACGTCCGCGGCGCGCGTCGAGCCACTGCATTGCCAGGGGGATCTCGTTCGCGAAGGTTGCAGCCGAGAGGACCTGGGCGAGCAGGGGGTCTGGGTAGAGGGCGATGGGGGAGAGAACGCGCTCCAGCTCCGCCGCGTCATACGCGCGCGGGAGCTCGGCAGCCTGCGGCGGCGGCGCGCTCATCACGGGCAGCGGCG